>JAVBYH010000054.1 GCA_030824175.1 Bacteroidota bacterium
GCACCATTCGACACTCCCCCGTCAGGATCGCTCCACGACGAGCTCAAAGTGCCCCGTACGACGAAATTCGTGACATTCCTCGGCCAGCTCGACGAACGCAAGGGCATCCGCTACCTCCTCGACGCCTGGAAATCGATGCACACGCGCTTCCCCGACGCAATGCTGCTCATGGCCGGCGTGGGCCCGATGCAGGCAATGCTTGAATCCTTTCTCGCCGAGCATCATCTAACCGATAGTGCCCGTTTGCTGGGATTCCGGAATGACGTGCCGAACATCCTGAAACAAAGTTCGATGCTCGTGCTGCCGTCCCTCTGGGAGGGATTCGGCTACGTGCTCGTCGAGGCGATGGCCGCCAGAATTCCGACGATCGCGACCGCCACGAGCAGCATACCGGAGATCGTGTCGGATGGAACAACGGGACTGCTTGTGCCCGTGAAAAACTCAGCCGCAATCGCCGATGCGATCACACGCATCCTCTCGGACGCCGCACTGGCGAAGGCCATGGGCGAGGCGGGCCGCGCGGTCGTGGAACAAAATTTCACGATCGATGTTATGATAAAGAAGTTCGAGCGCGTCTTCGCCGAGAGCATCACGACCAGATTATAATCACTTTATTTTATACGAGGAAATTTTTATGAAGGTATTTTTTGCAGTGATCATCGCTCTTGCATTCACATTCACAGCCGCCCAGGCGCAGTCGTGGGAATCGTTCGACGCCGGTATGGCGAAGGCACAGACATCGAAGAAGACGATCCTCGTCGACGTGTATACGGACTGGTGCAGCTGGTGCAAGAAGATGGACGCGAACACGTACAGCGACGCGAAGGTGAAGGATTATCTGAAGAAGAACTACACGATCATCAAACTGAACGCCGAAGGCAAGACGCCCATCACGTACAAGGGCCAGAAGATGAGTCCCGCGGAGTTCGCGCAGGGCATGGGCATCACCGGGTATCCGGCGACGCTTTTCCTGAAGAGTAACGGAGACGGCATCACCGTCGTGCCGGGGTATGCCGAGGCGCCGGCGTTCATGAACATCCTGTCGTTCATTGCGGAGAGCAGATACGAGAAGCAGAAGTTCGACGACTATTTGAAGGAAAAGGGCGTCAAGCAGTAGTCGAATGTGAATGGTTAATACTGTAGGGCGAAACGGCGTTTCGCCCCGGTTCGACCATCGTGCTGTTATTCGACGGGACGAAATATCATTTCGCCCTACAAAAAGCAAAATAGTTATTGCTGCACAAAGCGCAGTGCCTCGCGCGCGATGCGCTCGGTGTCGATCATTGCAATGCATTCGAGATCGAACGGGCACTGCTTCCTCCAGCACGGCGCGCACGCCAATCCTTCCGGAATAAGCTTCACACCGCGGTTATACAGATCGATCTCGCTCCAGCAGCTCAGGCCGAACCATGCGATGACGAATTTCTTCAGTCCGATCGCGACATGCATCCCGAACGAATCGCCGGTGATCACGACGTCGCAGATGTTCTCGTAGCAGATCCCGCGGCGCACGCCTTCGGTGGTCGGCGTGGATATGACCTTGTCGCCGGCGCGGCGTACGAGCTCGGCGTTGCGTTCCGTGTCCTCCGGTCCCCCCACGAGCACGAGCTTCACCCCGTCGACGCCGGAGAGCCTGTTGATGAGATCCATGTGCTGATCGAGCGTCATCTTCTTGTTCGGATACAGATACGAACACCCCGTGTTGAACCCGATCACCTTCTCGTGGTCCCCGATCCCCGCCTCCGCCTTATACGCCTTGCAGTATTTTTTTTCCGCATCGGAAAGTTCCAGCACGTACTCGTCGCGTTTGTATTCGAGCCGCATCGATTCATGGAGGATCTGCGTGCCGAACTGCGTGTTCTCGCGGAATTTCATCTGGTCGTTGAGTCCCAGCGTGTAACTGTACTCGGCCTCGGGGTTCAGGGGCACGATCTTGCCGTCGGCGTTCATGCCGAAGCCGAGCGTTTCCTTCGCGCGGAGCGTTTTGGCGAACGCGGTGGACCGCTTCGTCTTGTCCGTGCTGTAGACGACGTCGAACTCCATGTTCTGCAGGATGAGCCAGCTTTCGGGCTCCCACGCGTAGACGGCGTCGAGGTACGGATTGTTCTCGAGAAGGCGGAACGCGTTCTTTTCGGTGATCCACGTGATATGGCTCCGGGGATATGCGCGCTTCACCGCGGGCAGCATCGCCGTGGTCTGCACGACGGCCCCCATGGCGTCGAGATTGATGATGAGGATCTTCGTGCCCATCGGTTCGTGCTGCACACAGTTCTCGTAACACGTTGTCTGGGGAAAGCACGGTTTGTAGCCCGTGAACCGCTTGCAGTCGGGTATTGTCAATGGATGCATAGGATGAGTCTTAGATTGGATTTCGTGACGCCACAGTGTCGAAGGCGCGATAGACCGCCTCCGGGGTCAGTTCGGACATGCACATGTTGCCGATCGTGCATGCGGTCAGGTTGCAGCCGAGGCACGGGACCGCCTCGTTGCGGATCCACGCATGCGCGTCGCCGTACGGTCCCTGGAGGTTCGGATGCGTCGGCCCGAAGATGCCAAGCGTCGGCACGCCGAGCGCCGCGGCGATGTGCATCGGCCCCGAGTCGTTGCTCACGAAGAACGAACAGCGTTTGATGCACGCGGCCGATTGCATGAGCGACGTCTTCGGCACCTTGAATGAATCGTGCTTCATTGCCGCCCGGAGCGCATCGGCATCGGGCTCCTCGCCCGGTCCCCAGAAGACGGCGATCGCGGCGTTCCGCAGTTCAACAGCCATGTCGGCGAACGCCGCAAATTGCGCCACGCCCCACCGTTTCGAGCTCCATCCCCCGCCGGCGTTAACGCCGATGAGGATACGGCCGTCCGAGGGCAGCGTCGATGCCCACTCGCCGGCAAACGCGACAGCCGCGGCGTTGAGTCGGAACAAAGGCCGGTCTGCCACGATGGGAATCGAAAGCGCGCGGAGCGCATCCAGATTGAAGTGGACATTGTGCACTTCCCCGCCCCTCGGTGCCACCTTCACCGTGTAGGCGTACGCCCGGTTCCGGAACGGGAAGCCGACGCGGACCGGCGCGCCGCTCAGGTACGTGATGAGGGCGGTGCGGGGATTGCAGAACAGGTCGATCACGAGCGAATACCCGCCGCTGCGGACACGGCGGATAAGCGAGAGTGATGAATCCCTCTTCCTGTCGAATGCAATGACGGAATTGACGAACGGATTCTCGGCGACGACATCCGACGCAAATTTTTCTGTAAGCACGTCGATCCGGGCGTCGGGATACCGGGCACGCAGGTTCTCGAGCACAGGCGTCGAGAGCAGCACATCCCCGATGGCGCGGAGTTTGATGACAAGTATGTTCGTCGGCTCGGTCTTCAAAAGCGGTGTTTTTCGAAATTGGTCTAATCTTACTAAATATATTGAGAAGAAACTGTTTTTCCAACCATCAATTTTCATCATTGTTAAAGGTTCTTAAAAATAATACAACCAGAGTATTCTCTGGTTGTATTATTTTTTTAAATAAGACTATATTTCAAAAGTTGTCATTCAAAATAAATTGATAGTTTCGCTGATTGC
>JAVBYH010000186.1 GCA_030824175.1 Bacteroidota bacterium
GAGGGAGCGCCTCCCTCCACGAGCTTCACGGATCCGGCGATGACGCCGTCGAGCTCCGCGATGAAGAACAGGATGCCCGGGTCCGAGAGTTCTCGTGCCTGTTTCTCCGCGGAGAATGTCGCCGCGAGATACGCCGTCATGTTTTCCGGCGTGTTGTCTTCGGCGAATGTGTCGGCGAATGCGCGGGCGCCGAACTCCGCGAGCGCGGGAGCGTCGCCGATCGTTCCGCGGCGAATGATGATCACAACCGCCCCATGAGTTTGCCCCAGTTGGTGAAGACCATGTAGGCTCCCATCGCCATCATAAAGATACCGAAGCTGACCTTCATCGCGAACGGATTCACCCTGTTGGCCACGAGCGATGAGAGCCAGGCGCCGAGGAACAGGAATACCGCAATGACGATCGCCGCGCGGATGTCTATGTTGTCGTTGCGATAATATGTGTAGACCGCGGCAAGGCCGACGGGCGGAAGGAGCACGGCGAGGCTGGTGCCGGTGGCCTTGAGGGGAGAAAATTCCGCAATGTAAATGAGCGCGGGCACGATGATGATCCCTCCGCCGATGCCGAAGAAACCGGAGAGGAGTCCCGCGCCGAGACCGATCGCGATGTAGAGCCAGATGGACGGATCGTTGAGCATGGGCGACTCGAAAATAATTGACGGAATTTTTTTACAATCTAGCTTTTTTCGCGTGAAGTTGCAACGCCGATTTGGAAAGGAGGGAAGAGTTTGCTACATTTATGGCACGCCTATGACCGGACTGAAACACATCGCAGCGTTCGTTGCATTCTGCCTGACCGTCTCCATTGTGTGGTGCGATGATTTCGACTGCACACACGACACGGCCGCGGACGAGTGCGTCTCCGCGCAGTTCGAGTCGCCCGGCGGCCATGCCGATCCGTCGTCGGAAGCCGGCGCCGATCATCATGCGAGCCATTGCTCCTGCATCTGCCACGCTCCGTCGCTCGAAGCCGCTGCCGTGATGTTGCGCCATACGCCGTCGATCGGCATCATCGCCGATCATTCCCCCTCGGACGTCGCCCCCGCTCCGGGGCGGTCCATCTTCCGTCCTCCGTCAGCCTCGTAAGCCCCCACTGTTTTCTTCGCACGTGTCCGGACCGGACATGCGCGGCATCGTACGACACTTTATCAACAACAGCATACAACGAGGCTCACATTGAAAAGATTTTCTTTTCCAATGGGACTGGTCGTGCTATTGTCCTGGATGACCGCGGTCTCCCAGGACGTGGAACGACTATCCCTGCACGACGCCGTTGCGCTCGCGCTTGCCGGCAATCCGCACTCGCTCGCATCATCGGAGCGCATCGAAGTCGAACGCGGTCGTTTCTGGCGCGGCATCTCTCCGCCACCGCCGACCGTCGATGTCGGCTACGACTATATCCCAAAAGGGGCGGGCGTTCGTCTGTACGGAGAACGCGCGATCGGCGTGAGTCAGTCCATCGACTTTCCCACGACCATCTACTTCAGGGGGCGACAGCTCTCGTCGCGTGTATCGACGGCCGAAGCCGAGCATGCGTCCACCGCAAATGCGATCACGCTGGAGGTGAAGCTTGCGTACTACACAGTGCTCGCCAGGCAGAAAAAGTTGGAGCTCACAGAAGAGAACCTCGGCATCGCGGAGGATTTCGCACGCAAGGCGGAGATCCGCTACGCGGTCGGGGAGGCGACGAACCTCGAGCGACTGACTGCCGCGGTGCAGCGCACGCAGGCGCGCAGCACGGTCGGGACGGCCCGCAACGACCTCGCGATCGCATTCGGCGAATTGCAGCAGGCGCTCGGCCGCGGTAAGGAGGACCACGTGAAGACGATTCTGCTCACGGACAGCCTCGTCTACACGCCGTTCACGGAGAACGTCGATCGCCTGATGGAGAAGGCGGCGGGTAATCCGCACCTCCGGGCGGCATCGTTCCGCGTGTCCGACGCGTCGATCGGACGCACGCTGGCATGGTCGAGCCTCCTGCCGACGTTCAATGCAACCTACTCACGGCAGACTGTCGGAGGGAATTCCGATCTCTACGGCGTCTCGCTCGGCGTCTCCGTGCCGGTGTGGTTCTTCCTCGATCAGCGGGGCCAGATCCAGGAAGCGGCGGCGAATGAGAGCATTGCCGAACACGACCTCCGTTCCCTTCGCAATTCAATCAGCATGACAGTACGGAACGCCTATCTCGAAATGGAAAACTACGAGCGCCAGATCACGGTACACCGAACGGATATTCTTCCACAGGCTGAAGAGGTCTATCGTACCGCACGGGCCAGCTACGACGCCGGTGAGATATCGTACATCGAGTTTCTGCAAGCGCGCCAGCTCCTGACGAGCTCGCGCAGCGAGTACATCGATGAGCTTGCGCGGTACTGTTCCTCCGTGGCAAAACTTGAATATGCCGTCGGATACAATTCAATTTTTTAAAAACCTTTTTCAACGTAAGGCAGGGATCATGCACAAACATATAGCAGTACTATTCCTCCTGGCCGGCCTTCTCGTGCCCGGCTGCGGAGGCGAATCGAAGCACGACGAGCACACAGACGCGCACACCGACGGCGTCGAGACGGTGACGGTGACGAAGAAGAGCGCGGCCGAGATCGGTCTGACAGTCTATACGGCGTCGATGCAGCCTGTCGCAGGCGGACTCACCGCGCCGGCCACCGTCGTCCCGAACCAGGACCTCGAGGCGCATGTCGGCTCCCTCGTGCAGGGCAGGGTATACAGGGTCTTCGTGAACGTCGGCGATGCCGTCACGGCCGGGCAGGTGCTCATGACCGTTGAGGGCCTCGACATCGGAACGATCAAGGCGGGCTTCCTCAAGGCGAAAGCATCGCGCGACTACGCACGGACGGCGCTCGAACGGCAGAAAAAACTGTTCGACGAAAAGATCGGATCGTACAAGGCGGTGCTCGAGAGCCAGGCCGAGTACGACAAGGCGCTCGCGGAATACAAGGCTGAGGACAGGCGGATCCATTCCGTCGGCCTCACGGACGAGGACGTCACGAACGAGAAGGAGGGAGAGGCGCATACGGCCGGCACGCTTCCGATCAAATCGCACATCGATGGCATCGTCGTCGAACGGAATGTCGTCGTCGGGCAGTACGTGGACGCGACGACGAATGCGTTCAGGGTGATCAATACGCGCACCGTCTGGATCGACGGGCAGATCTACGAAAAGGACCTCCCGCGAATCGGCGCGAAGACAACGGCGGTCTTCACGACGGCGACGTATCCGAACCGTGTGTTCACGGGCCGTATCATCAATATCGGCCAGACTGTCGACGAGCGCTCGCGCACGATCACGATACGCGGCGAATTCGCCAACCCCGGTGCGATGCTGAAGCCGCAGATGTTCGGCGAACTGAAGATCCCCGTCGGCGCGAACGTCGATGCGGTGATGATCCCGGTGGAAGCCGTGGTGAGTGAGACCGGCCGCCAGTACGTCTTTGTGCGAACGACCGACACGACATTCGAGAAGCGTGCTGTCGTTGCGGGAACATCCGTCGGCACGATGATCGAGATACGAGACGGGG
>JAVBYH010000213.1 GCA_030824175.1 Bacteroidota bacterium
GACGTGGGCATCGCGTTCCTGTTTGCACCCATGATGCACGGCGCCATGCGCTTCGCGGCCCCGGTGCGGCGCGAGCTCGGCATGCGCACGGTGTTCAATGTGCTCGGCCCCCTCACGAACCCCGCGGGCGCGAAACGGCAGCTGCTCGGCGTGTTCAGTCCCATGCTGACAGACACACTCGCCTGCGTGCTGAACGAGCTCGGCTCCGAGCGCGCCCTTGTCGTGCACGGCACCGGAGGCCTGGACGAAATCTCGACGCTCGGAGAGACCAAGATAAGCGAATTGAAGGACGGCTCGGTGCGCACATACCAGTTCCACCACGATACTGTCGGCATTCGCCGCTCGGAGCTCGAAACGCTCCTCGGAGGCGACGCCTCGGTGAACGCAGGCATCATCCGCCGCGTGCTCGGCGGCGAGAAGGGGGCGTGCAGGGACATCGCCGTGCTCAACGCCGGCGCGGCGATCTATGTATCGGGGATCGGCGACTCGATCGCGGACGGCGTCCGCATCGCCATCGACAGCATTGATTCGGGAAAAGCAGAACGGAAATTGCATCAATTATCGGAGTTTACACGCTGATGGAATATGATACTCCCGCCCCTCGAACCGTGTCATTCATGAAGAACGTGGTGCTGTTCTTCCAGCGGAGGAAGAACAAGGCGATCTCCGAGGAGGAGGTCAAACAACTCCTCGAGGAAGGCACGCGCAGCGGGGCGATCGACACCGCAGAACACGAACTGATCAAGAGCATCTTCGAATTCACCGACACCACCGTGAAGGAGATCATGGTGCCGCGCACGGATATCGTCGCCGTCGAATTGTCGACGCCGCGCGACAAGCTCATCAACATGCTCATCGAGGAGGGGTTTTCGCGCATTCCCGTCTACGAGGGCAGCACCGACAACATCGTGGGCATCATCTACACGAAGGACCTGCTGAGCATGCTCGAGTACCGCGACCTGATCATTCTGCAGGACATCATCCGGCCGGCGTACTTCGTGCCGGAGACGAAGAAGATCAGCTCGCTCCTGCGCGAGCTACAGACGAAGCGGCAGCATATGGCGATCGTCGTGGACGAGTTCGGCGGCACCGAGGGCCTCATCACCATGGAGGACATCATCGAAGAGATCGTGGGCGACATCCGCGACGAGTACGACGAAGAGCAGGGCGACGTCACCACGGCGAGCGACGGATCGATCATGGTGAACGCCGGCATGAACGTCTCGGATTTCAACAGCCGCTTCTCCGAGGCGCTTCCCGAGGACGACGACTACGAAACGGTGAGCGGATTCCTTCACAAGTACACCGGGCGCATCCCGGAACTGCAGGAGGAGATACGGTTCGGCGCCCTCCAGTTCACCATTGCAAAGAAGAACGAGCGGCGTATCCAGCAGATCAAGGTGAAGATGCTGCCCCCGGAAGACACACAACCAACAGAGGAATAATGGGCACCAAGAAGCTGGACGAGATCATTGAGTATAAGAAATACGAAGTGGAACAGGCGAAGCTGTCGCTGCCGTTCGCCGAGATCGTGGACCTGTTGTGCGAGGCTCCGATCACGATGGATTTCGCGGCCGCGATCAGCAAGGCGGACACGGGCGAGATCGCGTGCATCGCGGAGATCAAGAAAGCCTCTCCGTCGAAGGGCGTGCTCACGAAGGATTTCGATCCGGCGCGGATCGCCCACGAGTACAAGCTGGGGGGGGCGAGCGCCATCTCCGTGCTGACGGACAAAAAATTCTTCAAGGGCGATCCGATGTACGTCTCGGAATGCAAAGCGAGCGGCATGGTACCAGTGCTCCGCAAGGACTTCATCGTGGACGAATACCAGGTCTTCGAATCGCGCCTCCTCGGCGCCGATGCAATTCTGCTCATCACCGCGGTGCTCACCGATACGCAGATACAGACGTATCTTGCCGCCGCGCGCGACCTCGGCATGGCGGCACTCGTGGAATGCCATACGAAATTCGAGATCGACCGGGCCGTGGACTGCGGCGCCGACATCATCGGCATCAACAACCGCGACCTGCAGACGTTCGAGGTGGATCTGAACACGTCGCTCAACCTTAAAAATTTCATACCGAATCGGTGCATCTCGGTGAGTGAAAGCGGCATCCGCAACTTTCACCACGTGGGCCAGCTGCGGGAGGCAAGCTTCGATGCATTCCTCGTCGGCGAGCAATTGATGATCCAGGCCGACAGGAAAAAAGCGCTCGAGGATCTGTTAGGATCCTTTCCCTCGTCATTTAGCAGGAACCACTAGACAATGTTCGTTAAAATTTGCGGTATCACAACAATCGACGATGCGCTGTGCGCCGCGGAGTACCAGGCGAACGCCGTCGGATTCAATTTCTTTCGCGAGAGCCGACGCTTCGTCACGCCGGAAACGGCATACTCCATCATCCGCGAATTGCCCGACACGATCCGGAAGGTCGGCGTCTTCGTGAATGCGGACATCGAGTTCGTGAAGAAGACCGCGTCGGCGCTGCTTCTGGACTTCGTGCAATTTCATGGCGACGAGACGGTCGACTACGTCAAGTCGTTCGGCGCGCAGGCAATCAAGGCGTTCAGGGCGGGCGACGGATTCGATCCGGCGCAGATCGGCGTCTACGGCACGTCGCTCTCGCTCATCGACGCGTACGATCCCGAGGCGTTCGGCGGCACGGGAATGACGGCCGACTGGGATGCCGCGAGGCGCGCCAGCGCATACGGCAAGATCATTCTCGCCGGCGGACTGACCCCGGAGAACGTCCAGGACGCGATACGTCAGGCCGATCCCTTCGGTGTGGACGTCGCCGGCGGCGTCGAATCGTCGCCCGGCCACAAAGACCACGCGAAGATGAAGGAATTCATCGCGCTTGCACACGCAGCGAAGGTGGAGCCGCCGCTCGGAGGCGCGCGATGAACACGACACGCGACGCAGTGCGCAGAGACCCCGTGCCGGACGCGACGGGACATTTCGGCCCCTACGGCGGGCGCTACATTCCCGAAACGCTCGTGCCGGCGGTCGAGGACCTCACGCGGTGGTATGCGGCGGTGAAGGACGACGCTGAATTCAAGCGGGAGTTCCGGTATTATTTAAAATATTTCGTCGGCCGCGAAACGCCGCTCTATCGTGCGCAGCGCCTCACGGACGAGGCGGGCGGCGCGGCCATCTATCTGAAACGTGAGGACCTCTGCCATACCGGCGCGCACAAGATCAACAACACGATCGGCCAGATCCTCATCGCGAAGCGGATGGGAAAGAAACGCATTATCGCCGAGACGGGAGCGGGGCAGCACGGCGTCGCCACGGCCACGGTGTGCGCGCTCTTCGGCCTCCAGTGCATCGTCTACATGGGTGAAGAGGACATGGAGCGGCAGGCGCCGAACGTCTACCGCATGAAACTCCTCGGCGCCGAGGTGCGGTGCGTTACCGCGGGCAGCCGAACGCTGAAGGACGCGACGAGCGAGGCCATCCGCGACTGGGTGACGAACGTGCGCGACACATTCTACATCATCGGTTCGGTCGTCGGCATGCATCCGTAC
>JAVBYH010000334.1 GCA_030824175.1 Bacteroidota bacterium
ACGTGCCTGTGATAAAACAACGTATCGCCGCGAACCTTCAACGTGTGCTGCACGAGATGAACCGAATGAGGGCCGGAAGCGGATCGATCGATGCTGTGAAGCACGTCTTCGAGAGCGGGGCTTGGGCCGTCTTCACGCAGTACACCGCCCGAAACAAACCCGTTACCGCGCGGAAACGGTATGAGCCGCAGATGATCGAGCGCGACAAAGGCCGGGCATATGACGTGCGCAGCATCATGGTGAAGGTCGATGTCGGCGAGACCGAGGCGGGCACGGTGCAGAATCTCATCTTTACGTTCTCTCGCGATGGGACCATCACCTCCGTGCGCAGCATGCTCCCGTCGTACGATTATCATGCGATCATCGCACGCGGAGAGACGCTCGAAGATTCGCTCATGCGCGGAACGATCCTCGATTTCATGGAGCAATTCCGCATGGCGTACAACGCCAAGGATCTTCCCTTCCTCGAAAAGGTGTATTCGGACGATGCGATCATCCTTGTCGGGACCGTGCTGCGGGAGACGCCGCGGCAGGACGACATGATGACGCACACACTCCTTGAGCCTGCGAAAGTGAAACTCATCCAGCAGACGAAGCAGGAATACCTCGACGGCCTGCGCAGGCACGCCTTCTCGACGAGCGCGTACATCAGCGTGCGCTTCGATGAGTTCACGATCGTGCGGCACGAGAAGCTTCCGTGGCTGTACGGGGTGTCGTGTTTCCAGCAATGGAATTCGTCGCGGTATGCGGACAAAGGGCATCTCTTCCTCATGATGGACTTTCGCGATCCGAAGGCGCCTGTGATCCACGTGCGGACATGGCAGCCGAAGGCATTCGACGACGGACAGTACGTGACGCTCGATGATTTCGAAATTGTCGGTTCAAATTAAATTGGTAAAGGATCCGTGCATGTTTTTAAAGTGGAAATTCCTCGCTGTGCTTTTCTCATTCCCGTTCTCCGGTCCGATGGTCGCCAAGGACATTCATAGCAGCGATGCTGCCGATTCCGCCGCCGTCCATATGATGCAGGAAGTGGTTGTCACCTCCAGCCGGCATGCGTCGCTGCGCACGCTCACGCCGGATGCGATCGACGTGCTCACCGCGGCGTCGATCCGTGAAGATCAGATGCGCAGCACGCCGGAAGCGCTTGCCGGCATGCCCGGCGTGTTCGTGCAGAAGACGAATCACGGAGGAGGGTCTCCGTTCATGCGAGGCTTGTCGGGGAACCAGGTCCTGCTGCTCATCGACGGCATTCGTCTCAGCAATGCCACCGTCCGGTACGGTCCGAACCAATACATGAACACGATCGACATGTTCGGTCTCGACAAGATCGAGGCGCTTCGGGGCGGCGGATCGGTGCAGTACGGATCCGATGCGATGGGGGGATCGATCCAGGCATTCAGCAGAAATGCCGTGCTGATGGAACAGCCGGTCTGGGGGGGCACGCTCATCGGGCGGATGGCCACGCACGGGATGGAGAACACCGTTCATGCGGATGCGCGGTACGGAAGCGCTTCGGCTGCGTTCGATGGGGGGATCACGGCGAGGAAGTTCGGCGACATCGTCGGCGGGGATACCACCGGCCTGCAATCGCCGAACGGATACGCGGAACTGGATTTCGACATGCACGCAAAATTATTGGTCGCGCCGGCTTCGGTGTTGACGGTGTCGTATCAACGCGTCGCTCAGAGCGATGTGCCGGTGTATCATAAGGTCGCGCTCGAAAATTACGCCGTGAATAAAATGGATCCCCAGGAGCGTTCGCTTGCGTATTTTCGATGGGATCAGCAGGTGAATGCAGGGGTGCTCCGATCGGCTGCAATGACAGCGTCGCTGCAGCAGGCGGAGGAGGGACGAATCAGCCGAAAGAACGGCTCCGCCATCGAACGGGCGGAAAACGACAAGGTGCGCACACTTGGTCTGTCGATTGACGCGTTTACCACGGATGGCGGGGTCTGGTCGGCGAGCAGCGGCATTGAAGCCTATGCGGACCGTGTGACAAGTTCGCGCCGCGACGCCGACCTGTCGAGTGGCGGCAGCGTTTCGAAGCGGGGGCTTTATCCCGACGGATCCACGATGACGAGTCTCGCTGCGTTCACGCTGCACACGATCGACCTGCCGAAATGGACGATCACAGCAGGCGCGAGATACAACGCGTTTCGCATGCAGGTGAAGGACGATATTGTCGGGGCCACGACGTTGAGCCCTTCGGCGTTGGTATGGAACGCGGGCATCATGAGGAAGCTCGGCGACGCATCGACGCTGTTCCTGTCCGCCGCAACGGGATTCCGCGCACCGAACATCGACGACCTCGGCACGCTGGGCATCGTGGATTTCAGGTATGAACTTCCGAATGCCGCGCTCATGCCGGAGCATTCGCTTCAGCTTCAGGCAGGATATAAATATCGCGGACCCACACTCACCGGCGAGGTGTATGTGTACCGCAGTGAACTGTACGATCTCATCGTGCGGAGCAGGCTGGGGAACGACGTGCGCGAAGGGTACCCGGTGTACGTGAAGGAGAATGTGGACCGCGCGCACGTCCAGGGTGTGGAAACAGGATGGGAGTATGCGATAACACCGTCGTGGTCGATCGCAGGGAGCATGACGCACACGTACGGGCAGAACACGACGAAGAACGAGCCGATGCGCCGGATACCGCCGGTCTTCGGCCGCATCGGTATCGGATATTCGCACGATGATTTCCGGTGCGAACTCGAGTGGCAGTCGGCCGCCGCGCAGCACCGCCTGGCGAAGGGGGACGTCGAGGACAACCGGATTCCCGCGGGGGGCACGCCTGGCTGGAGTGTGTTCTCACTGACCACTGGTTACACACTGGGGAGCGTAAGGCTGGACCTCATGATGCAGAATATGCTCGATGAAGATTACCGCCTGCACGGATCGGGTGTGAACGGATACGGGAGGTCGGCTGTTGCGACGGTGACGGTGGCCGTGTGAATCGGCAGAGGCCCGGGAATACGTGCATGCGCTTGCGGAGACGGAAAAATCCGCTTGACCTCCTTTGAAAAAAAGAGTATGTTCAATCAACTGCCATAAGAAAAAGTGTAGTACCATTTCAGGCGGCACGGGTAACTTGTGCATGGGAATGTGTTGAGGCCTCCGATTAATCGAAAGATTAAAGGGAGGCCTTTTTTTATTCACTCACACGGGAAGGAATTCTCAGATGAACCGCATACTCACCGTTTTCCTCGGTCTGTTCATTTGTTCCTCCGTTGCATACGCGCAGCAGAACGACGCAAGAGGCTGCGAAGACCACCCGCTCTTCACGCGGATGCCGGGATACTGGATCCACAACTGCGATCAACGCGAGTTCAACACGCATCAGTTCCGTATCGCACCGGGGCAGAAGCAGGACGTGGAGGGGCGGTACTGGCGCGTGGCGTTCTATCCCCAGAGCACACTCAAGCCGGCGCCGAGCGAAGTGCAGATTCTGCGGAACTTCGAGAACGCGATCGCAAAGCTCGGAGGCCGCGTTGTGTACAAGGAGAAGGGGCGGCTGACATTGA
>JAVBYH010000415.1 GCA_030824175.1 Bacteroidota bacterium
TCTGGAACACCTCGGGCAGCAGCCGGCCCGCTGCATCATCCGATCGCCATCCGGTCATTTCTTCGGCTGCCTTGTTGAGCATAATGACGCGGCCGTCCGTATCGGTGGTAATCACTCCGTCGCCGATGCTGCGGAGGGTGACCGAGAGGCGCTCGCGCTCCTGCGCCAGCAGCTGCTCGGAACGTTTTCGCCCGGTGATGTCCAGCATGATGCAATACCCGGCAACGAGTCTGCCCTCGTCGTCGAAGATCGGCGCGCCGTACACAAGTTCGTACCGGAGGGTGCCGTCCTTGCGTATGATATACCGTTCCTCGCCGTCGGTCCTGATTCCCATGAGGCTCCGCGGCAGGGGCAGGTTCCCGGGGGTGGCGGGAGTGCTGTCCATGCTGAAGTCCTGCCACGTGATCTTGAGCTTGCTCAACTCCGTATTTACCGCCGACGGCTCGTCTTCCATGCCGAGGAATTTCACGCAGGCGGAATTCGCCATGCGGATCACGCCGTCGGGCATGCTCACGAGGACCATGGCCACCGGGGATTGTTCGAACGTCTGTTCCAGGAGGAGCTTCGACGTGCGCAGGGCGTTCTCCGCTACCTTGCGTTCGGTGATGTCGATCGTAAAGCCGGCGAGGTACGTCGGCTTGCCTTTGATGTGAATGGGGAATTTAATGGATGTGTAATAGCGGCCGTTCAGCTCTTCCTCGACGACGACCTCCTTCCCTTCGTGCAGAATTTTTTTGTCGTCGACGATCATGCTCTTGGCGAGATCGGAGGGGAAGAGATCGTCCATCGTTTTGCCGAGAAGCTCCTCCAGGGGCTTTCCCAGCATCTTCTCGTAGTTGCGGCTCAGGCGGAGCGACCGGATGTGTTCGTCCTTGAAAAATACATAAATGGGACTGTGGTCCATAAAACAGGTGAAGATCGCCTCGCTTTCGCGCAGCGCCTCCTCGGTCCGTTTACGCTCCGTGATGTCGCGGTCGATGCGCATGACAAATTGCCTGTCACCGAGCGTGATGAGGGAGTAGGACGATTCGATGGGGAACAGGGAGCCGTTCTTCCTGCGATGGATGCCTTCGGTCGTCGCGACTTCGCCATGGAGTCCGTCCAGGTGTTGTTTCCTGGCGACCGCGTCCACGACGGCGGCCGCGACTTCATCGGTATGCAGGATATTCAGGGACTGCCCGATCAGCTCTTCGCACGTGTACCCGTTCATCGCCGCCGCGTTGGCATTGCAGTCGACGATGATCAGGGTCTCGGGATCGGAGATGATGATCCCGTTCGGACTGTTTTCGAAGAGCGAGCGGAACCTGGCCTCGCTCAGCCGATGTGCCTCTTCGGCCCGTTTGCGTTCCGCCAGCTCGCTTGTCAGGAGGCGATGTGCCTCGAACAGTTCGAACGCGATTTCGATGGATGACTGCAGGACCACCGGGCCTGCATCCTTGATCACATACCCGTAACGCGGGATGCCGCGGACATTCTCGACGGACGCATGCGCGGATTGCGAGGTGAGGAACACTATGGGGATGGCGTACTGCGCCAGAATTTTTTTCGCCGCTTCGGAACCGTTGATGCTGCCGCCCGGTTCCACATCCATGAGGATGAGATCGATCTTCGTCTCGCCGACGGCGATCCGAACGCCCTCTTCGCCTGTTGTCGCGGTGATGACGTCATACCCGATCTTCGTGAGCATTGCGGCAATCGTCTCGACGGAAACGAGATCGGGTTCGACGAGCAAAATGGTTTTTTGATCGTGTGTGTGCATGAGAAGTCCGTTGGACTGACATGGTGTAGAGATGCCGTGCGGCGCTAGACGTGTTCCTCGTCGCGGAAGAGGTTGATGTGTTGCACCGCCGTGACACCCTTGATGTCCTTCACGAATTGCAGGTAGTCCTTCTGCCGTTTGAGATTGATGTAATACGAAAATTCCTTGGGCGCGTTGCCGGACGAGCTTTTGATGTTGATCAGTTCGAAGGATGCGCAGTACTCGTTCATGATGTCCTTCACCGCGGTGATGTCGTCGTCGGCATACTGGAGCTGGAGGAGGAAATCCTCCCTGCGGAACATGTTGATGTTGGCCTTCGCGATGACGACGAGCACGGCGGAGATGAACAGCGTGCCGGCGATGGCGAGCTTGAAGTAGCCGACGCCTGCCGCCATGCCGATGGCCAGCACGAAGAAGATATAGACGATGTCGATCGTGTCCTTGACGGCCGTCCGGAACCGGATGATCGAAAGCGCGCCGACGAGCCCGAACGCGCGCGCGAGATTGTTCCCGATCACCATGATCACAAGCGACGTGATGAGCGCGAGTACGATGAGCGACGTCAGATACCCGTTCGAATATCCCGGTCCTCGGTAGGTAACCCGATAGACGATCGAGATGCTGACGCTGCAGCCGAGGCAGACCATGAGGCTGATAAATGTCTGCATGAGCGTCGGGGAAAACAGGTCGATTCCTTCCAAACTGTACATGGTGAAGCCCTTTAGTTGTCGATCGTACGGTTGAACGTGTTCATTCTGACCGATGACGTCGTTTGCGCATCGATCGAGGATGTGTATTTTGAAACTGCCAGACGAGTCAGATCGTGCTTCTGGAGCACAGGCCTGATCCACATCGGAAGCACCTGGAAAAATTTCACCTCAAGAATGAACTCCTGCCGGTACAGGTTCCTCAACCCGTTCTCCTCGAACAGCTGGAGGGCGTCGGAGGCCGCCTTGGTGCGCAGATTCTTGTCGAATGTGATCCGCAGCTTCGAGCCGAATTTGCATTCGAAGGCCTCGCGGTCGTAGACGACGAGTACCTTGGGTTCAAGCCGCTTCCTATGGTAATGGTAGAAGAAATTGCTGAAATCAGCCTTCTCGCTTTCGTCAAAATGCGCATCGGCGTCGGGGCCGGTCAGCACGCGGCGCAGGTTTGTGTACGAAGTCCTGGCCCTGTTTTTCGAGATAAAGTTCTCGTATTTCCGCTTGATCTCGAAGAAGATCTGCGAGCGCTCCCCGCATGTGTTGTACCCGCGGATCCGGAATTTCTTCCGTGTGTGGAGACCGTCAAGTTTTTCATCGTAACATTTGTAGTCGTGGCTGTCCAGATAGACGCTCCGCACGGTGTACTCGCATCCGGGACGCGCCGCCGCATAGTCATCGGGCTGCAGGTACCGCAGGAGATCGGTGCGGAGCCTGTCCATCGAGACGACCGGCACAAGATATTTATATTCCAGCCTGTTCTTCATTCACCATGATCCGTTGTACAGAGCGCCGAGCGGAGTGTGCCGGCGCATTAATAGTCGAAGATCGCCTTCATATAGTCGGCCACCGTCACCTGCCCGAGGATGATCTCGCCGCCCGCGATCAATCCCGGCACGAGGTGATAGTCGTTGTCGGCGAGGGAGATCCGCATGTTCAGGATCTGGATCCCGTTGACGATCTCGACCTGCTTTGAGATTGCGACGATGTAACCCGTGAGTTCCACGGGAACATTCTTCACCGCCAGCCGCACGGAATCGCCTTCGGCCAGGTATTTCGCCTTCTCGTACCGCACCGGGACCTTGAGGATGAGGCGCGACGTGTTGTTCACGATGAGCAGGGTATCCTTCGAAAAATTCCGGATGATATCGCCCGAGACGGGGGAGCGGAGAATGAAGTCCTGCTGCCTCGTTTCGAGGAGCGTGATCTCGTCGACGTATGCCTGTATCCGCGTCCGCAGCACCTGCAGGATCTCCTCTTTGCTGCCGGTCGACGAGACGGCGAGCTGCGCGCGATTGATGTCATTCTCGAGCTCAGCCTGTTTCAGCTCGAGCTGGGCGTCATCGAACTCCGCCTTCGAAATGTATCCCTTGGCCAGGAGCTCTCGCTTCCGTTCGAACGGAAGGATTTTCCCGCGCACATTCGCCTCGGAATACTCGATCCGCTTCTTCGCCTCGTCGATGAGCGGCTGCTTCTCGCCGGCGCTCTGTGCAGACAGGTCTGCCCGGGCGATGAGCAGGTCTCCCTTGAGCCTCATGAGACGCTCCTGCAGGAGACTCGACGAAACGACCGCCACGGTATCTCCCTCGACAAGCGTTGACTTTGGCAGAAGTGACGGGACGAGATGAAAATTCATGGACTCGCCCCGTTCGAACTGCACCACGGAAATATTGTTAGAGATGGCAGATGAATAATCCGTGATGCTCGACGTGATCTGCCCTTCGGTCCCGATCGCGAGCACCCATTTCTGAGACGGGTGCACTTCGAAGACCGTGGCGATGGTCAGATTCGTCCTCACCCCGAACAGCACCGCGAGACAGACGATGGGCAGGACGAAGCTGAAGATGAGGAATGTTATTGTGGATCGTTTTCTGATCATAGGACGGACCGGCAAAGCCTTGTGATGGAATACTTCATCCAATTAAGATAGTCAGAATAGTACGGGAAAAAAACAATCGGTTAAACTATTTTTCAACATTCGGTGCCTAAAATGATCCTGCTCCGGTGAGCGCCTGGGCGGTGCTTGAGGAACGTCCGATATTTTTCTATATTGAACACCGTGCGCCGGCGATCGACCGGCGTGCGGTTTTTTTTATCCCCCCATCATGCAGGAAGGAATCGTCATGGAATCGAGTGAACAGGTATTGAAGGTGATGCAGAAGGCGAAAGCGCCGATGAGCGCGGGACAGATCGCCGAGCTCTCGGGTATCGACCGTAAGGTGGTGGACAAGGCGATGAAGCAGCTGCAGACGGAAAAGAAGATCGTATCCCCGAAACGCTGCTTCTGGGAGCCGGCGAAATAGGATGACGGGAAGGATCGGACAATGACATTCCTCGGGGGACATGAAGGGAAGGGCGGCGTGAAGGAGGTGTTCGCCCTGGCGATACCGATGATCATTTCATCGGCATGCGACGGCGTGATGACATTCACCGATCGCCTCTTCCTTGCGCGCCTTGGTCCGGACCAGATGAATGCGGCGATGGGGGGAGCGATCGCCCTGCAGGTGCTGACCTTTTTTTTCGTGGGACTGACCGGGTACACGACAGCGCTCGTCGCGCAATATTTTGGCGCCGCCGAAAGGGAGAAGACCACCGTCGCTGCGTTTCAGGCGATCGTCATTGTGCTTGGCGCATGGCCTGTCATTCTGCTCTTGGAGCCGCTGACAGGCCTCTACTTTCAGTTCATGCACATCCCCGTATCCCAGACCGGGTATCAGGTAGAATACGTGAACATCCTTGCCTGGGGCTCGCTCTTCAGTCTGTTGCGCCATACGCTGGGATGCTACTTCGGGGGGATAGGGAAAACAAAGGTGGTGATGGTTGCGTCGATCACCGCGATGGGCGTGAATGTCGTGTTGGATTACATCCTCATCTTCGGCAAACTCGGGTTTCCCGTACTGGGCATCGCGGGTGCCGCGATTGCCACAGTTTTGGGATCGGTGGCCGCGGTCGGAGTCCTCGGGATCGCCTATCTGGGAACCGTGAACCGCAGCGAGTTTTCAGTCATGAGGTCATTTCATGTGGACCTCGCGATCATGAAGAAGCTCTTCCATTTCGGCTACCCCGCAGGCCTCGAATTCTTCCTCAATCTCATGGCGTTCTCGGTGATGATCTCCATTTTCCATTCGCAGGGAAGCACTGTCGCGACGGCGACCACGATCCTGTTCAACTGGGACATGGTATCGTTCATCCCCCTCATCGGCATTGAAATCGCCGTGACGAGCCTCGTCGGCAGGTACATGGGGGCTGGCGATCCGGAGACGGCGCACCGATCGGCCATCTCGGGCATTAAGACGGGCATCTTCTATTCCGTCGTGGTCCTCGTCCTGTTCCTCTTCGCGACGGAGATGCTTGTGCGCGTGTTCAGTCCGGCCGTGTTCACCGCCGAGTTCGAAGAGGCCGTTCCGCTCGCGGTGACGATGATCCGCATCGCATCGCTCTACGTCCTGCTCGAGGCGATCTTCGTCGCCGTTGTCGGCGCGTTGCGCGGCGCGGGTGACACGCATTTTACGATGGTGGTGTCTGTGGCGGCGCACTGGACGTTCGTGCCCATCCTCTATGTCGCGCTCAACGTGCTGCACCTCTCGGCTGTGATCGGATGGGTGCTGCTCGTGTGTTTCTTCCTCGCCTTCTGCGGCATGTTCATTCGCCGTTTCTGGAGCGGCAAGTGGAAACGCATCCGCGTCATTTAGAAATATTGATACCAGATCCAGATCCCCGCCGGAACGAGCGCACCCATGATTGTGAACCACGCACCGCGGCCCGTGATGCCGTTCTTCCCCTTGAGCACGAACATTCCCGTGACGGCGACGAAGATGAGCGCCACCGCATAGAGGTCGGCGAACCAGGTCCATCCTTTTTTCACGGAATTGAGATGCAGCTGATTGAACTCATAGAGCACGGGACGTGTGCGCACGCTTTCCACGATGCCCTGCCCGGTGGGGACGTCGACTGTGTAAGTCTGTCCGGGATAGAACAGCTGTATCGTTTCGGGGTCGGGCCGGAACACCGACTTCGGCTCGTCCGCCAGATGCAACTGCCGCATCACGTGCTGTTTCATCTCCTGCGTCGTCTCGCCCTGCACCGGCTGCAGCTCGAGCGCCTCCTTCTGCTGGCGGTAGTTTGGATTCCAATCGGCCATATGATTCACCGCGATCCCCGACACGGCGTACACGATCGTCAGGGCGACGACCGCGTACCCGATGTCCCGGTGAAGGACATTATTCCATTTCCTCCATTTAATCAATGACGGCTCCCTCGCCTTTGAGGAGGATGACTGTCTTCGGTCCCTTCACGGAGGAGGGATCGAATTCCTCGTTCTCCTCTTTCGCGTGCTTCTTTCCCGATTCGATCTGCTGCTCCACCGAATATTTCTTCACCGAGATCACACCTTCGCCGCGCGCGGTCTTGCCCTTGGCGTCCATGGGGAAGATGATGACGCCGTCGTCGACCTTGAACGTGATCGATTCGAATTCCTTGTCGCTTGCGATTTTCATCCAGCATCCGCGTTTCGCGCAGACGTCGACGATGCCGCCTTCAACGAGCACCCGCTTGCCGTTGTAGCGGTCGGGCTTCGCCATGATGTCCGAAATTTTAGTGACCTCTTTTACCGTCAGCTGCTTGCCGTACTGCTTGCCGTCGCCCGAGAGCGCACTGCCCGCCGCGAACAGCAAGGCAATTACAATGATGGATACGCGCATATGGTTCTCCTTGTGTGATAGTATAACTGAGTGAGTGGGTACTGACCGGCCCCCGTATGCAGTACATACACAGGCATCGGGCGATGGTACTATCTGTATAACCTACTATTTTGTCTTATTTCCACCCGCCCGCCCGGCGGGAGGATCCGGCTGATTACTCCATCGCCTTCTGCACCATGGAGAGCAGGGCTTGCAGGCGGTAGGGTTTCTGGAGACAACCGACGATACTCGCCGATCCGATCCGTTGGGCAACATCCTCTTTCGAATAGCCGGAGGAAATGATGATCTTGACGTCGGGATCGAAAGCCCGCAGCGCATCCATCACGTCCTTTCCCGACATGACCGGCATCGTCAGGTCGAGGAGGACCAGGCCGATCTCGGCCCTGTGTTGCTTGTAGTATTCGATGCCTCGTTCGGGATTCAGCTCGATCACTGCCGCGAGCTGTCCCGTCTCGAGCATTTCCTGCGCCGTGGAGGCGATCTCCATCTCGTCGTCGATAATGAGTACCGTCCTTCCGGATGGTGCCGTGCCCGGAGCCTCGGCATCCGGAGCGCCGGCCTCCGCTGCCGGGGGAGGGACGCAGGGAAGGATGATGCTGACTGTCGTGCCGGCGCCTTCGCTGCTTTCAACGGAGATGCCGCCGCCGTGTCCGCGGATGATCCCGAGCACGGCGGAGAGCCCCAGGCCGCGCCCGGTGAATTTCGTGGTAAAGAACGGATCGAAGATCTTGCGCATCGTCACAGGGTTCATCCCCATGCCTGTGTCGCGCACGGTGAGGAGGGCGTACTCTCCGCCCTTCAATGCGGTCGTGGTGATCGTGCTGTACGCGGCAAGGTCGTTCTCCCCGAATGCGGCGGCCGAGAGCTCGACGGTGACACGTCCCTCGGCGGTTCCGACAGCTTCTCCCGCGTTGATGATCAGATTCATGAGGATCTGTTTTATCTGACCGGGATCGCCGTTCATATATACCGGAGCCGAGGGGAGGTGTGTCTGCAGGGTGACGTTCCTGGGGAGGGACATTGTGAACAGGTTCGCGTGTTCCCTCAGGATCGCCGTCATATCGATCGTGGCGATCTGAAATTTCCCCTCGCCCGCATAGGCAAGCATCTGCCTCGTCAATTCGGCCGCGCGTTCCATCGCGGCGAGCGCCTTCTCGATGTTCCCGGCGGCCGGATGGTGAGACGGCAGATGCGTCTGTGCGAGGGAGATGTTTCCCATCATACTCCCGAGCAGATTGTTGAAGTCGTGCGCGATGCCGCTCGTCAGCACGCCGATGCTTTCCCGATGCTGCATGTCGCGTACTAGCTGCTCTGCCAATTTGCGGTCGGTGATGTCCCGGCCTATACCCACCAGGCCCACGATCCTGCCGTCCCGGTCGCGCAGGGGAATCTTCGAAGAGAGCAGCCATCGCTGCTCCTTCTTCTCATTCAGGATGTATTCTTCCCGGTTCAGGAGCGGGGTGCCGGTGCGCAGGACGACCTGATCGTCGGCGTAAAAGCCATCGGCGAGCTCCTTCGGGTAGAGATCATAATCGTCCTTGCCCAGGACCTCGGCCTCGGATGCCGCCCCGAGAAAGGCGAGTTCGGCCGCATTGACAAGCGTCTTGCGGCACGCAAGGTCCTTCGAATACATCGAATCGGGGATGTTGTCGATGAGCATGCGCAGGAGGAGGCGTTCATTTTGCAGCGCTTCTTCGGCACGCTTGAGCTCGGACAGTTCGGCCTGCAATCGCATGTGTTCCGCTAATAAGTCAGTCGCGATTGCGGCGTCGTTTGCGCCGCTGACTGCCGCGATCACCGTATACCCAAGCATCCGCAGCCGTTCGGCGATGGATTCCGCGGATGCGTCATCGTCGACAAGCAGAATCGATCTCATATCCTGTGCTCTCATGTGTGAACCGTTGACGTCAGCAATCGTGCGATCATGTTTCCGTCCTTCATTCGGCCGGAAACAGCATGTGATAAATGTACCGTAATTGTTCGGCATATACAATGTCACATGCAATGTCGTGTGTCACATCCTATGCCACATCCCACGTTGCGGTCTTCCCTTGCATTAGGGGTATTTATTCCATACAATATTTCCATCACTACATTCACAATGCTTACGCACGCCATCAATCCTTTCCACTGGAGTATGAAATGTTCGTCCGCAGTCTCTGTATGCTGGCCGCCGGCCTGCTGTGTGCCCTACCCGTATTGTCGCGATCGCAGGTCGAACCGAAGCGCGTCACACTTCCCAACGGCTGGAGTCTGTCGCCCGCCGGCACACATCTTCCCCTGGGGGATCTGCCGCTGAACGTGGCGGTGTCCCCGTCCAAAAAATTGCTTGCGGTGTCGAACAGCGGACAGAGCGGCCACTCGCTGCAGCTCGTCGATCTGACGACGTGGAAGATCCTCGCGGATGTCGCGATCGCCAAGGCGTGGGTCGGCCTCGCCTTCAGCGCCGACGAAAAGAGCCTGTACGCATCGGGAGGAAATGACAATTGGATCCTTCGCTATGCCGTGGAACCTACGACGCTCGTCCTGCGCGACACGATCGTGCTTGGGGCCAGGTGGCCGGAAAGGATCTCCCCCGGCGGCATGGCTCTCGACGACGCCGCCGGCCGTCTGTACGTTGTGACGAAGGAAAACAACTCGCTCTATATTGTGGACGTGAAGACTCGCGGCGTCATTGCGCAGCTGCCGCTCGGAGGCGAAGGATACGTGTGTATGCTCTCTCCGGACAAGCAGCGGTTGTACGTGTCGTGCTGGGGCGCGGACACCGTGCGCATCTTCGACACACGCGCCGGGGCGTTCACGGGTGCCGTGGCCGTCGGCGACAATCCGAACGACATGTGTCTCACGCGCAACGGCGCATTCCTGTTCGTCGCGAACGCGAACGACAACTCCGTGTCCGTGATCGACGTGCAGAAGCAGAGGGTCGTGGAGACGTTAAATTCGGCCCTGTATCCGAATGCGCCGTCGGGATCGACGACGAACAGCGTAGCGCTGAGCGAGGACGAAAAAACGCTCTACATCGCGAACGCCGATAACAACTGCCTCGCGGTGTTCGATGTCCGCTCACCCGGCACATCGAAAAGCATGGGGTTCATTCCGACAGGCTGGTATCCGACATCGGTGAGGGCCGTGGGCGGCAATCTCTTCGTCGCGAACGGCAAGGGATTCTCCTCGATGGCGAATCCGTTCGGTCCGAATCCGGCTGCGAAGAAGCAGAAGGTCGCGTATCAGCATGGGGACTCGACGAAGCCCCTGAAGGTGCAATACATCGCGGGCCTGTTCAGGGGCATGCTGAGCAAGATCCCCGTGCCGGGACCGGCACAGCTGCGCAGGTACTCGCGCGCAGTGTATCGCAACACGCCGTACAAGAAGGAACAGGAGACACTTGCAAAGGGCGAGCCGGGAAACCCGGTGCCACAGAGGGTCGGCGGCACATCGCCGATCAAGCATGTGTTCTATATCATCAAGGAGAACCGCACGTACGACCAGGTGCTCGGAGACATGCCCGAGGGGAACGGCGATACGAGCCTCGTGCTGTTCGGGGAGCGGATTACCCCGAACCAGCATGCGCTCGCCCGCTCGTTTGTGCTGCTCGACAACTTTTATGTGGACGGGGAGGTGAGCGCCGACGGGCACAACTGGAGCATGGGGGCGTACGCGACAGATTATCTTGAAAAGACATGGCCATCGAGCTATGGAGGGCGCGGCGGCAATTACGACGCCGAGGGGAACCGGGCGACGGCCAACAATAAATATTTCTTGTGGGATATGTGCAGGAAACAGAACGTGTCGTACCGGACGTACGGAGAATTCGCGGACAACTACAAGCCGAACATTCCCGTGCTCGCCGGCCATGTGGCCCCGTATTTCACGGGCTGGGACGAATCGGTGCGCGACACGGTGCGCTTCGGCCAGTGGAAACGGGATTTCGATTCGCTCCTGGCGGTAAACAGCGTGCCGCAGCTCAGTACGATCCGGTTCATCAACGACCATACGGAGGGACTGCGGCTCGGCAAACCCACGCCGTTCGCTCATGCGGCCGACAATGACCTTGCTGTCGGGTTGTTCATGGACCACCTGAGCAGGAGTCCCATCTGGAACGAGAGCGTCGTGTTCATCCTTGAGGATGACGCGCAGAACGGCCCCGACCACGTGGACGCCCATCGCAGTCCGGCGTACGTCGCGGGCGGGATGGTGCGGCGGCATACGGTGGACCATACGCCATACACGACATCGTCCGTACTGCGGACGATCGAGCTCATCCTCGGCCTCCCGCCGATGTCGCAGTACGACGCGGCCGCGACGCCGATGTGGCGGTGCTTCACGCCGACGGTGGATCCCACGCCGTTCACATGCCTACGGTCGAACATCGACCTGAATGAAAAAAATATCGCGATGAATGAGTATCAGCGCAGGAGCGAAGAGTTCGACCTGACGAAAGAAGACCGCATTCCCGATCAGGAGTTCAATCTCGTCCTCTGGTTTGCGGTGAAGGGGCCCGATGTTCCGTTCCCCGCGATCAACCGCGCGGCGTTCGTGAAGGCGGTGGAAGAGGACGACGATGACGACGAGTGAACGGTGACGACACCACGCACCCGTTCCTGACACTGTACGACACATCGAGGATACCGGCATGAAAATGAAGCACATCATCATATTGGCAGCGGGAGTTCTCCTGGCGTCGTATGTCGTGTACCGGATGGTTTTCGTGCGCGAGAAGGTGGATGCCGTTGTGGTGACGCGCGGGCAATTGGTTTCGCTTATCTATGCCACAGGCAAGGTGAGTGCCGACACTATCGCCGTGCTCCGTTGCGAGTCGGGCGGGACCGTGACGCACATCGGAGCCCGCGAAGGCGCATCGGTCCGCAGGGGTGCGGTGCTGCTGAACACGGACAAGTCGGAGAGCGTGTTGAGGATCGACCAGGCGGAGAACGAGATCCGGGCGGCGGACGTGGACGTGGTCGAAAAAAAGAACGAGGTCGATCGGCTCGGCAGCCTGCTCGCGTCGCACGCGATACCGCAGAAAGATTACGACGCGGCCAAGCGGGAATACGATCTCGCGCGGATCTCGCTCGAGAGGCGGAGGATCATGCTGCGCCTCGAAAAGGAGAATTTGTCGAAGCGTGCGATCATCGCGCCGTTCGACGGCCTCGTCTACAGTTCAAGCGTCAGCCTCGGCGATCACCTCCCTCCCAACACCGAATGCTTCCGGATGCTTGCACCCGGTTCGCTTCTCGTGGAGGCGCAGGTAGACGAACAGGATGTCGCGAACGTCGCTGTCGGCCGGCAATCCCTCGTGGCGTTCGACGCGTACCCGGGGAAGAAATTCGACGCCGTCGTCACGCGTGTCGTGCCCGAGACGGACGAGGCGACGAAGACGTCGAGGGTGTTGCTGACGCTGACCGCGGCGCAGCCGGGTCTCAACATCGGGATGACGGCAACCGTGAACATCATCGCGTGTAAAAAGGACGGTGTGCTCATCCTGCCGAAGACCGCGATCATCGACAGGAAGGACCGGCGGTGCGTCTTCCTCATCGTCGAGGGGAGGCTGCGCGAAACAGACGTGACGCTCGGCATCACCGAGGGGAATTACGTTGAAGTGCTTTCGGGGGTCGGCCAGGACATGCGGGTGGTCCGCGAACCGAAGCCCGGCTACACGGACAATATGAGAGTGTCACTCTAGATGCCGCCCCTTGAACATATCGCCTGGCATGCGGCATTGAGAGAGCAATGGCGGTTCGTGTTTTCGATCGCCCTCCGGCATCTGGGGGGAAAGAAACGCCAGACGGTCCTCGTCGTCTCCGGCGTCACCATCGGCTCCATGGTGATGATCCTGACGCTTGCGCTCGGAGAAGGCATCGTGCAGGACATCAAGGACAAGATCATCGAAACGTCGCCGTACATCGTCATCACCGGCGAAAAGATGCATCCGAAGGAGACGCAGCTGTACACGGCCGGATCCGATTCATCGGTCTCGTATTCCATGGTGTCACGCATCCGGCCGAGTGAACGAAAGCAGATCAAGCCGTACACGGAGACGCTGGCGCTGCTGGCCTCGATCCCGGCCATCGACGGGGCGGCTCCGTTCGTATTTACGCGCGGCGTGCTGCGGTATCATACAGTGACGAGGCAGGGGGTGATCAAGGGGATCGTGCCGGCGCTCGAACGCACGATCGGCAACCTCGAATCCAAGGTGGTCACCGGCTCCCTTAACGAACTGTCGTTCACGAAGAACGGGGTTCTGCTCGGCAGCGGGCTCGCCAGAAAACTCAGGGCCGGCTACCATTCGCTCATCTCCGTCACCGGCGAGAGCGGGAGGATGTTCCGCGTACGCGTCGTCGGGATTTTCAGCAGCGGCTTCGGCGCCGTCGACGACAACAATGCGTACATCAATCTCGTGCTCGCCCAGTTGATGAACAACGTGTCAGCGGACGCGGTAAGCGGCATCGGCATACACACCACATCGCTCGATGTGGTGAACGAAACCTCGGCGCACCTCCGGACCGCCACCGGGTACAGGACGGAGACCTGGGAGGAGGCGAACGAGAACGTCATCACGCTCTTCAAGCGGAACAACAGCATCACGCTGTTCCTCGTGCTGTTCGTCTTCGTCGTCTCCGGATTCGGCATCGCCAATGTTCTCATCACCATCGTCCTCCACAAGCAGCACGACATCGCCATCATGAAATCGATGGGCGTGTCGCGCGCATCGATCGAGTGGATCTTTCTTGTCGAAGGGATCATCCTGGGCGTCACGGGAGCCGTGCTCGGAGGGATCGCCGGGCACCTGCTCACGGCGCTTATCTCCAGCCTTCCCGTTTCGTACGGAGAAAGCGCCGTTGTCAGGAACGATCACATCGTCACCGTTGAGCGCGCGTCCTTCTATGTGCTCACCGCGGTGTTCTCCATTGTCATCAGCGCCGTGTCAAGCCTGGGGCCGGCCCGCCGCGCCGCCCGGCTGAATCCGGTGGAGATCCTCAGGGGATAATATGCTGCTACGGTCACCATTGCTTGCGATCGCCTCGCGCCAGCTCAGCAACAAAAAGCGCCAGACGTTTCTCACGATCTCGGGCATCGGCGTCGGCGTCATGGTGCTCATTACATCCATTTCGCTGATGGACGGCATCCTCCAGAGCTTCATCCGCAAGATCGTCGACAATACGCCGCACATCGTTGTCGGCAGCGATCGGCTCAGGCCGCTCACGCCCGAGAATCTTGCCGACTCGGCAGCCGGCGTGTACGTCAACCTCATCAAGCATGTGGAACGCGAGGACGACGATGTCATCGCGAATTATTCGGGGGTGATTGCCGCGATCATGACGGAGGCGAAGGTGAGTTTTGTCTCCCCCGTCGTGCTCGTCGATGAGGTGGCGGCATTCGGGACGATGACGACGCCGTTGAAGATTCACGGCATCATCCCGTCCGTTGAAAACAACATCGAACGGTTTTCCACACACATGACCGCGGGGGTGTTCGAGGACCTCGAACGCTCACCCGACGGATTCATGATCGGGGCGTCCGCGGCCAGGGATTTCCCCGTGCGGCCGGGGGACCGCATCCAGCTCACGTCGGCGGGCGGAGAACTCATCAGCGTGCGCGTGACCGGTATCTTCAGCACCGGGCTGAACGAGGTCGACAATAATTGTTACGTGAATCTCCGCATGGCGCAGATCCTCGGCGGCTTCTCTTCCTCCCAGGTGTCCAAATTATACGTCCGCGTGAACGACCTCGAGGCGAATACGTCCATCGCGCGGTCGATCGAGGGGAAGACGAATTACACATCGGCCACATGGGAGGAAAGCGCGCGGGGATTCATGTCCCTCTTCAGGATGATCACGATGATCGTGTACTTCCTCACGTTCTTCGTGATCCTCGTCTCGGGATTCAGCGTCGCCAACGTGCTCATCACGAACGTGCTCGAGAAGACGCGCGATATCGCGATCATGAAGTCGATGGGATACCGCAAGAATGACATAAGCATGATCTATCTGGCGCAGGGGCTGTTCGTGGCCGTCATCGGAGCGGCCGCCGGTTCGGTACTCGCGTTCGGGATGATCGAGATCCTCGCGTCGATACCCATCGAGGGATCGAAGACCGGAATCGTCCGGTCCGATCATCTCGAGATGGGCAGGAGCGTTTGGTACTTCGTCGCGGCATCCTGCTTCGCCGTGCTGATCAGCCTCCTCGCATCGGTGGGACCTTCCCGCAATGCAGCACGTGTCAATCCTGTCGAACTATTACGTGGTGAACGCTGATGAATATGCCTCTCCTTCAATTGGTCAATATCCGCAAGGAACTCTCCATCCACAGCGACGGGCAGACGATCAGCACGGTGATCCTGCCGGACGTCTCGATGGAGGTTCGTCGCGGCGAGTTTGCCGCAATCACGGGGCCGAGCGGCTCGGGAAAAACGACGCTGCTCTATCTGATGGGGATGCTGGACAAGCCGACATCCGGGTCGATCTTCCTGGAGGGAGACGATGTCACGGTAAAGAATGAAGAGGAGCTCGCGGGGCTTCGCAACAGCAAACTTGGCTTCGTCTACCAATTTCATTTTCTCCTTCCCGAGTTCTCGTCCCTCGAAAATGTGATGATGCCGATGCTCGCCAGAGGCAGGTACCCGCTTGCGACGGCGCGCGCGCGCGCCCAGGAGCTGCTGCATCTCGTCGATCTGTCCGACCGATTGAACAACAAGCCCAATCAACTCTCCGGCGGCCAGCAACAGCGTGTTGCCATCGCCCGTGCGCTTGCAAACGACCCCATCCTCATCCTCGCCGATGAGCCGACGGGCAACCTCGACACGAAAAATTCTGAGCTTGTCTATCGCATGTTCCAGCGGGTCAACGTCGAGAGCGGCCAGACCATCGTTGTCGTGACGCATGATGAAGCCTTTGCCGGGAAAACCAATCGCAATATCCATCTCGTCGACGGTGAGATCGTCCGGGACAGCCGTTAGTCAAATAATGGCTAGTATTGTGCAGTTGGCAGATATTGTGTGGCTACAATCCCCCGCATACGAAATATTCCTCAATTTCCCCTTCAAAAATCTGTTCCGGAATGTGGCGCACTATGTGCTTAACATGTTGAGTCTTATTTCAACATTCCGGCATCCAGCTTTGATGACTCACAAACATATCGCATCGATACAGCAGCCAGCCAGGCGATCCACCGCCGCTCGTGCCTCAACAGGATGTCTACGATTCGTGACGGGGCTCCTGTTCGTCCTCCTGGGCGTGTCCTCCGTACTGGCACAGACGGTGAAGATCGATTCATTGAAACACGCCCTTCCTGGAACGACGGGAAAGGACCGTCTTGCCGTCCTCTACGCCCTCGCCAATGCACTCGAAGGGATCTACCCGCAGCAGGGCCTGGACTACGCCCGTGAGGGGATGCCGCTGGCCGAGCATCTGGCAGACACGGCGTCGCTGGCAACGCTGTACGCATCGGCTTCCTTCAGTTCCACAGAGCTGGGTGACTTCAAGCAGGCGATGGACTATGCGTACAGATCGCTCGATCTCGCCACGCGCATCGGCGACAAGAAACGCATCGCGACCGGGCACAGCACGATCGGCATGTCGTACGTGTACATCGGGCAATTCAGCAAGGCCCTCGAACATCATTTTGAAGCGCTCCGATTGCGCGAAGAACTGGCGCTCACCGTACCAATCGGTGTAACCCTGAACAACATCGGCGTCGTGTACCACCGGATCGGTCAGTACGAGAAGTCCATCACATATTATAAACGCTCGTTCGAGCGGCAGGGCTCGCACCTCTCGGCGCTCGGCAGTGTTCGGCTGCTGACGAATATCGGGTACTCGGAATACAAGCGCGGACGTCTGGATACCGCTATGGCCTATCTTGACAAGGCGCGGGATATCGCGGAACGGTCACGCATCCTGACGAGTCTTGCATACATCTATTTCAATCTCGGGAACATCAGCGCCGACAAGAAGAACACATCCGCATCGGTGGACTATCTAAATCGGGCCCTCGCCTATTACGACAGCCTCGGACAGAAAGGCGGCATCCTTCAGGTACTGAACGCGCTGGGAAGGACGTATTTCAAGATCGGCAATTATGACCGCTCGCGTGCGTATCTTCAGCGCGCCGTCGCACTCGGCACGCGGATCAATGCGCCCGATCAGATCAAGGCGAGTTATGAGACGCTCTATCAGATGTACGAGAAAACGGGACCGGAGAAGCTGGCGTACCGCTACCTGAAATTATATTCGGAGGCGAAGGATTCACTCATCAATTCGGTTGAATCGAAGAAGATCGCCGAGCTCGCCATCCAGCACGCGGCGGCCGCGAACGAACACGAGATCGAACTGCTGAAAAAAGAAAAGACGATCTCCGAACTGAATCTTGAAAAACAGAAGTACCACACCAATCTGATCGTCGGCGTGGTGCTGCTGCTGTTCGTGGTGATCGCATTCATGGTTGTCTATAACCGCAGCGCCCGAAGGAGCAGGCGGCGTGCCGAAGAGTCGAACGAGGCGCTTAAGGTGATGAACATCGAACTGCAGGAAAAGATCGTTGAGATAAAGGCGCTGAGCGGGCTGCTCCCTATCTGCGCCAGCTGCAAGAAGATCAGGGACGACAAGGGGTATTGGGAGCAATTGGAAGGATACATTTCGAAGCACAGCGATGCGACGTTCTCCCACGGTATTTGTCCCGACTGCATGGAGACGCTGTATCCGAAGTACATCAAACGGAAGTAACCAATCACTATTCAGACGAGAGCCACAATGAAAAAATTTTTACTGTTCCTTCTTTTTTTCATTTCCGTCAGCGCGTATTCACAGCCGCAGTATCAGGGCGGCGTCGTGCCGCAGGACCTTTCCACGATCCCCTGGATGGAGAAGGCCGTACCCCACTCTCTGGGGAAGGCGGCGCTCGATGCATCGTGGGACAACTCGGCGCACATTCCTCCGGTCCTCAACCAGGGCGGGACGAATGCGTGCCTGGCTTTCGCCCTGGGGTATTACTATAAGACGTATGAGGAATGGCAGGTGAGGGGATGGGATGTCTCGACGTCGAACCACCAATTCAGCCCGACGTTCATGTACAATATGATCAACGGCGGCGGGAACAATCCGACCTGGCCGGCCGATGCGACGCTGCTCCTGAAGGACCATGGCATTGCCACGTTGAGCGATTGTCCGTTCACCGTCGGGGATGTCACGACGTGGCCGACCGAGGTGCAATTCACCAATGCCATGCCGTATCGCTGGGAGAGGTCGCTCTACATCACCACGCAGGACGATGCGGGTGTCACACAGTTGAAGCAGCATATCGCCGATGGCAACGTGGCCGTCCTCGTCATCACCATCTGGCCGAATCTCACGAACATCGGCGTATATGGCAACAACTACGCGGTCGCCAATAAATACGGCAGCAGTTCCGGAGCGCACGCGGTGACTGTCGTCGGGTACGACGACGCGCGCGTGACCGCCGACGGTGTCGGCGCGTTCAAGTGCGTCAATTCGTGGGGAACGGGCTGGGGCGACGCCGGATACTTCTGGATCTCATACACGGGAATGAAGGATGCGACGCTTACCGAACGATCGGTGTTCTACGGAGTGCCCCGTGTGAATTACACGCCATCCATCACTGCGACGATGCAGATCACGCACCCGGCACGGCGGACGCTCGATGTTTCGGTCGGCGTCGGGACGTACGATGCGGTCTCCCCCTATCTCAAATATTTCCTCGTGTTCCAGAGCAACAGTTCGCCGGGGTACGCGAACCAGCCCATGCCGAACAACAGGATCGTGCTCGATCTGACTGACATCGCCTACCGGTTCCGGAACGGCGAGAGCAACAATTTCTTCTTCGTCGTTCACGATGCGGAGCCCGACGCGAGCACCGGCACGATCGATTATGTAAACATCACGCATCCGGCCCTTGCGGCCAACGTGACGGCGGGGGCGCTTCCGCTTGCCATCGCGAACGACAACGAGCCGGCCATCGTCAATCTGACGGTGAACAACGCCAGCGGCAAATTGGTCTCCTTCACGTCGCCCGCGGTCTCGGGCGGCATTATCCGCGGCAACGCCCAAACGACGCTTGCCTGGTCGTCGACCGGTGTGACAGATGTCGCACTGGAATATTCGACGAATGCAGGAGCCGACTGGACTACGATCGCCGGCAGTGTGCCCGCGGTGAATGGCAGCTACACATGGAATGTGCCGGATATTTCAAGCAACGCTGCTCTCATAAAAATATCGGATGCCGCCGCTCCGACAATGAATGAAACGAATACCGCGATCATATGGAAACCCATCGTGACCGCGGGTGTGATTGCAGCCGGCACCAATAATCCATCGATGTCTTTTCCGGAAGGCAAGTTCGTTTCAACGTCCGGTTCGGAGGGATCCTTTACGATCACATACTATCCGTACCAGGCACCCGCTCCGGGAACGCTGCCCGCATGGGTCTATAGTGTTGCGGATTTCTATTGGACGGTATCGACGACGACCGAGTGTTCGAATGCATTCATCTATCTTACAAAGTCGAATTTACGCGCTGGTGTGGACTTTACAAAGACGACGATCCTCACACGAGCGACGTCCGGCGATCCATGGGAGGATTATGATCAAACAACGGTCGGCGGATGGATAAAAAATTACTATGCGACGGGCATTACAAGCGGCGCAGAATTCACACTGGGTTCCCTCGACGCCGGCTATGCGCTTCCGGTGGAGCTTGTGTCGTTCACTACCGAGCTTTCGGACGGCAAGGTGACGCTGCGCTGGAAGACCGCGACCGAACAGAACAACCATGGCTTCGAGATCGAGCGCAACGCGGTACGGCCCGGCCAGAGGATGCCGCTATGGGAAACGCTTGGCTTCGTCCAGGGCAGCGGCACCAGCATAGTTGCGCATGAGTATTCGTACACCGATACCCGGCTCAGCAGCAGTTCGTATCGCTACCGGCTGAAAATGATCGACAACGACGGCGCGTTCAAATACAGCGCGACGATCGAAGCCGAGATCGGTGTGCCTCTGGACTATAGTCTGTCGCAGAACTTTCCGAATCCGTTCAACCCCTCGACGACGATCGAGTATGCACTGCCGGAGGCGGGACATGTGCGGCTTCACATCTATTCGGTGACCGGCCAGCTTGTGCACTCGCTTGTGAACCAGGTGCAGGAGCCCGGGTACCATTCGGTGAATTTCCCGGGTTCATCCCTTGCATCGGGCATGTACATCTACAGGCTCTCGGTGAACAACAGGACGATTCAGAAGAAAATGCTGCTCATGAAATAACGGACCGCCCGTACAGGGCATATGCACATCAATGGCACTACAGGGTACGTCTCCCGGCCGGAACGGAGACGGGTCGGTGAGCGATGACGAAGCGATGCGTGCCGGACCGAAGCCGTGTTGTCGTGCCTGAGATGCGCTTCCCGTTCAGTGACACGACGTCGCCGGGAGCGGCGGGAAGAACGACAGTCGCAGTGGAATTCGCCGGGACTGTCACCGTGTAGGCGATGGACATCCCCGTCCTCGACCACGATGAGACGATGGTGCCGCGCGGACCGCGATGTGCCGCTTCAAAACGATCCAACCCTTCGACGAACTTCGGAGCCAGGATGACATTCCTGAATCCCGGCTGCGATTCGTCGGGTGTGATCCCGCCGAGCCCCTTATAGAGCCACGCCCCGATCTCGCCGAACATGATATGGTTCAGAGAAATGTCGTTCTGCGCGTCGATCTTCCAGTTCTCATAGAGCGTCGTCGCACCGTTCATGATCCACCATCCCCACGACGGATACGCGGTCTGCGATGCGATCCTGTACGCAGCATCCGCATGCCCGTTCTCGCTCAACGCGTTGAGTATCGCCTTCTGTCCCAGCAATCCCACGTCCAGATGGAATGAATCGGCCTCCACACGCGCGGCCAGATTGGCGGCAACCCTGGGACGCACGTCCTCGGGAACGAGTCCCCAGTAGAGGGGCGTGCTCAATGCCGTCTGCACCCCCGTGCCGTAGATGCCCATCTCTCTATTTAAATATTTATCGTTGAACGCATGCCTGATCTTCGCCGCGAGGGCGGCGTAGCGTGTGTGATCCTTCGCATGGCCGAGGATGCGCGCCGCCTTCGAGAGAATCACTGCGTCGGCATAGTAGTAGCAAGTCGATGTCAGTTCGACGGGCGTTAGGGATTTCACCGGCACCCAGTCGCCCAGTCCCCATGCCGTGAGACCGGACGGACTGATCTCGTCGATATGATCGACGTAGCGCTTGATGTTCTCGTAACAGTCCGAGAGCGGCTTCGTGTCGCCGTAGAAGAGATAGAGATTCCATGGAATGATGGCGATTGTGCTCGTCCAGTCCGGACCGTTGCCCCATTCGTACCCCCAGCCTGACGTCGGGATGATCGAAGGCAGTACGCCGTTCGGCTGCTGCTCGTCCCTGTGGTCGGCCAGCCACTTTTCGTACACGGTGATGCCGTCGAAGCCATAGAGCCCGGTCTCGATGGCGATCTGCGCATCGCCGGTCCATCCGTTCTTCTCGCGCTGCGGACAATCTGTCGGATACCCGAACAAGTTGGAGAGGTACGAGTTGTTCGCAGCGGACCAGATCTTGTCGATCACGGGATTGGACGAGGAGACGCGACCCGTTGCGGGCACGTCGCTGTGCATGAAGAACGCCGTGAGGCTTTCCTTCGTCAACGAGATCGGGGCGTTCGCCGAGACTTCGATGTATTGGAATCCCTTGTAATTGAAATGCGGCATGAATGTTTCGGTGCCATTCCCGTCGAGGATGTAGACGTCCGTCTGGAACGGATCCAGCCCATCTGTCGGTCTGTAGTGCACATCGATGTTCGAGAGGTCCGCATGTCCGTTGGGATAGAGGCGTTCCGCATGCTTCAGTTGAATGACGGTGCCGCGCGCTCCGGTGACGGTGAGCCTGCTGACGCCGGCAATATTGCGGCCGATATCGAACACGTAATTCGTGTCGCTGAATCTTGCTACACTCTTTGCGGGGATCTCTTCGCAGTTTCGCACCGGATGCATGGCCTGCGCCGTGATGTTCGCCGACGGTGCTGAGCGGTACACGACGTGTTTCCAGCTCGTGTCGACATATACGGCGGTGTTCCAGCCGGGTATCGCGAGGCGGGCGTCCTGGTGTTCGGCGGTGTAGATGCTGTTGAAGATGACGGGGCCGAGCGCCGTTTTCCACTCCTTCCCCGTGGAGATCGTTTCGGTGGAGCCGTCGGTGAACGTTATCCTCAGGTCCATGCAGAACGCCGGACGCGCCCGCCAGACGGCCTTGTGAAAATCCCATACGGCCGTGGACTGGTGATTATACCATCCGTTGCCGAGGAGTACACCGACCGCGTTATATCCCATGCGGAGCTGCGCGGTGACGTCGTACGTGACGTAGAGCGTCCGCCTGTCGAAGCGGGTGTACATGGGGTCGAGCCGGTGGTCTCCGATCGCGTTACCGTTGATTGACAATTCGTACAATCCGGCCGCGGCGATGTATGCCCGGGCGGACGCGACGGATTTCCGCATGGAGAATGTCCTCCTGAAATACGCGGCCGGTTTGAGTGCGCGGTTGTCGGTGTCCGAGATCCAGGCGCCGTGCCAGTTCTTCATCTCCATCATCCCTGTTTCGAACCATGCGATCGTCCCGCCTGCCGAAGATTGGGCCGCATGATCCTTGATGTCCACGCGCCAGAAGTATCGGGTGAACGGTTCGAGGGGCCGTCCCGCGTACGTGGCGAGGGAGGCGTTGGATGCGATCCAGCCCGTGTTCCACATGCGGCCCCTGCCGCCGGCGACCTCTGCGGAATCTGTGTCCACGAGGATGCGGCGCGCCGTCTGCATGGCTCCCGGGCGTGCATCCTGCTGCTCCCACGTGAATCGCGGGAGCCGCGCATCGATACCGATGGGATTTGAGAGGTATTCCGTCCGCATGGAGGCGGCGGACGATCCGGACGCGGCGTGCAACAGGGGTGCGTACAGAGGCAGAAGGAAAAATACGAGGAATGCCGCAGCGGCGGAGAGGGATCTGATCATGATGATTGGACTCGATTGTTCGAAACGGTGGCGGTACTGTCGTTGTCGTGCGACGACGTCCAATGTACGGCCGATCCGGTTTGAAAGCAATCGCCGGTCGGGCGTCTCTGGCGTTGGCGGGAGGCGGGGAGTGTCCGGATATGTGCGCGGAAAAGGATATGTGCCTCGGTGTTGATTTGGAGGAATGTTTTTATTATTTTACGGTAAATAGAAACCGGTCAACACACTCATCCATCATCAACCATCAAGGACACGACATGAAAAAGTTCATCGCAATGCTCGCGCTCGTCGCATTTTTGGGTTCCACAAGTCTCATGACAGCCGATGACGCCAAAAAAGAAGTGAAAGAAGTGAAGAAGACGGAAAAAGTGCACAAGACAGTGAAGAAGACGAAGAAGGCATGCGAGAGCTGCGCCGACAAGGCAAAATGCACGCCCGAGAAGAAGGCTGAAGAGACGAAGGCGGAAGTGAAGTAACAAGCGTCTATCTTGCGACAGTGAAGACGGCACGAGGATCATCTCATGCCGTCTTTTTTTTTATTTCTTTGCCGAGGCTGCCGGCGCGCCGATATGGAAGGGATTGGGAACGCTTTCCGTCTCGGTGTCCGAGATGTAGTACGTGAGTTCCTTCGCGGTGAGCGCGCTCACGACCGCCTTCTGCGTCGTCTTTGCCGGATCGAAGTACACGCAGCCCATCGGGACGCCGTCGAAGGAGGTGGTGAATCGGACGACGCCTTCATCCTTCGAGAGATGGCTGGCGAGGAGATCGAGATCCTTCCGCACTCCCGGACTCGCGGCCTCGGCCATCGGGAACCTGTATGCCGACAAGTCCGACTCCCTGTATTCCTCGTAGCCATTGAACGCATCGTCGTAGCCGTTGAAGATGCGCGTCCGGTATTCCGCGAACCGGATAGGACCGCCCACCACGCCCTCGTTCGGAGTTTCAAATTCGAGCTCGACCCGTTCCCCGTCGCGAAGCACGTGCCCCCGATTCAGCTGCGTGCGGATGTCGGCGGGTGAGAGTTTCGACGGCAGATAGTAGATCGTCGTGTGTACCGGTTCCCCGAACCGCGTCTCGAATCCAATGACGCCTTCCATCTCACCGAGCAACGACGCCAGGTCCCTGAAATCGACGGCGTCGAAGAAGCCGAGCACGCCGATGTCCAACACTCCCACCGGTTCGCCGTTCTGCAGCGCGGGCGAGCGGAGCGCTCTCTTCGTCGAGGTGAAGAGCGACGCCTTCACGTCGCGGCCGGAGATGACCGACGAATCATAGAAGATCTTCACTGTATGGCTGCTCGCGTACGTGTCGACGCCCACGATGCCGTCGATATCCTCGAGCGTACCGGCGAGGGCCATGGAGCTTCCGTAACACGTGATGCTCTTCATGCCCGTCTGTGTGAACGTTGCGGTCGACGCCGGAGCGCCGCCCCACCGAAGGGAGATTGTCGTGAACTCGACGAACTGCGCCGTGATGAGCGCCGATGCGATGAGCACAAGGGCGGCGGCGGGAGCGAGGTATTTATGCTGCGGCTTGTTGTTCACCGTGAGCGTCTGTTTCAGCGGACATTTGTACGCGCAATCCGTGCACAGATTGCAATCGATGTGCCGGACCTCGGGCGTCGCCGAGATCGTGATCCCCTGGGGACAATGATCGTCGCAGAAATGGCAGTTTGAACACGTCTGCTCGTTCCGTGTGATGCGCGGTATCGGCAGGAGGAAGGACCGCATAAAGCCGACCTCTGTGACAAGGCCGATGAGCACGAGGCCGCCAAGCAGCCAGACGGGATGAAGGGGGTAGCCGAGCATGTACGTCGCCGCATAGAGCAGCACGAGCGTTCCGGCGGCAGCGGCGTTCAGAAAAATATTGCTGAACGCACCCATCGGACACAGGTATTTGCACCAGAAGAGCCGGTAGAACAGCGCTCCGCCAATCGTCAGCAGCATCGCCGCGACGGCGTATGCGAGCACGATGTCCGAGTTGTTGAAGCCGTTGACGGCCGCGAAGTACGGATCGTATGTCTTGCAGAAGAGTTCGCTGTCCGTCATCGTCAAATAGACGGTGACGAAGAGGAGGATGTATTTCAGCGAGCGGAGCCACCTGTCCGCTTTCGCGGGCATCTCCCGCTGCAGCGTGAATTTTCTGCCGAGCGCGCCGAGCCATTCTGTTACCGTGCCGATCGGGCAGATGTGGCTGCAGAAGAGTTTTCCGATGAAGCCGACGCCGAGCAGCAGCGCGAACCCGAGCATCACCTGCGTCGCATTCATGCTGCAGGCCATCGCATCCAGGTTCATCTTGCTGAAAAACGAAGAGAGTCCGCCGAAGGGGCAATACTGCTCGAAGTCCGCCGCATAATGTGTGTCGAACAACGGCCTTGCCGCAACATAGACGATCAGTCCGAGCGTTGTGGTTTGAAAGATGGTGCGTGCGTTATTTTTCATCAAAGGGGGTGCTAAAAATGGTTCAACAGGAAAGCCGACGTGCTCCCGGCGTGGCGGGGAAATAAAACATACGAATCGCCGATGATCTTGTCAATACGGGAATCGCCGGAAACGCGCGGAACCTGAGCCTGTATATACCGCGCGCGAAGTGTGACCTGGGTCACCACTGTAGTTGCGTATGAGGACATATTTCCTTACCATGCGGACGCGTCTCGTAATCAATAGTTTCGCTCCCTTAGGTACGGGGACTGTGTGCGGCTGGAATCATGTGATGAAGCCTCTGGAGAATCTCGCGATTCGAAAGGGGCGATTTTATTTTAAATCGGGAATCGGCTGTGCCGGCGTTGGTGTCATCCATATTACAGAGGGTTCTACATTCGAAGGAGCGTTTATGAAAAAATCCGTACTGCTTGCAGTCGTCTGCTTCGCCTTTTCCGCCATGGGTGTGTTTGCGCAGGCGGATCTCAACGATGTCGAAAAAAGGAAACAGGGGATCGGTGCTCCGGAACAGCAGCCGGGGTATGCGAAACGGATGTCCCTCATGAAATCGGCGGCCGAAGGGAGCCGCATCAAATGGAGGACCGGATCGGGGGGGGACCTTGATTCCTACATCTACTATGGCGATGCAAACGATCCGATCACGTTCGACATCCTCATCGACCAGGACGTGAAGACGCTCGAGAACGTCAAGTTGACGCTGAGCGTCTGGGACGTCGACGAAGCGCAGGGCGAGGTCGACGCCGTGTATGTGAACGGGCAGTTCGTCGGCACGCTTCACGGCGCAAACGATTCATGGAGTATCAACAATTATTCAATTGATCCGTCGATCCTTGTCGGAGGCACGAAGACAGCACCGGGCGTGAACCAGGTGCAGGTCGACCTCACGGTGAGCGGCTGGGCCGTCACCGTCGACTGGGGAGCCGTCTCGGCCGATGGAGGCGAATTTAACATTGTGGAATTCGTGCCCGGTGAAAACAAGGTCGTCTCGCACATCAATCCCGACATCCACTTAAAATTCAGCGACGAGATCGACGCCGCGACAGTCACGTCGACGACGGTGAAGCTGCAGTACCGGGCGCTCGGCGGCGCGCTCACCGACGTGTCGTGCACATACACAGTGACCAAGGACATCCTCACCGTGAAGCCGAGCGGCAATCTGATGGACGGGGTGAAGTATTCCCTGCTCGTCGTCGGCGAAAAGGACGGCGTGAAGAGCAAGGCCGCCGCACAGCTGCCAACCTCCCCGTCGTACGATTTCGCGACGATACCGGACCTGGCGCCGGAGGGACCCGGCGCGACCGATCCGGGCATTTTCCCCATCCAGGTTGTCCGGAATTCGAAGCAGATCCGGAAGAAGGCCACGGTGATGAGGATCTACACGAACAAATGGACGCCGTGGGCCGACGTCGAATTGACGTCGCAGATCGACAAGCTTCCTGTGAAGGTGACGATCAGGGACGAGGCCAAGAACGAGATCGCCGTGCAGACAGTGGATGCAGAGCGCTCGGACATCCGCGGCACCGCGGACAGGCAGAAGGCCGGCACGAACAGCATGAACGTCTACTTCGACTGGCCTGTGTCGCTCGCGGACGGGAATCATACGATCGAGGTCATTCTCGAACCCGTCGATCAGGTTGCAGTGCCGCCCGTGACGTTCACGAAGACAACCCCGATTACGATGCGCGCGGGAAAGACACTGAAGGTGGTGTATCAATTCGTCCTTGTCGAGGGGTGGGCCGGGGGCGTGCCGGCGGAAGACAGGACCAGGATGGACAATCTCATGGCCAATTGCAAGCTGTTCTTTAGGGACAATTTCCCCCTCGAAGACGTCGAAGTGACACAGGCCACGGACATCAACGTCACAGTGCCGTTGGCATCGTACACGTGGCCGGCGGCGCGCAATTTCCCCGGATTGAACAGCGGTAATACGTATCCCTTCGAGGATACGGTGAAAAATATTCTCCTCAATCTCGACGCGTGGAAAAACAAGGGGTCCGGCACGGCCTTCGTCGGCTTGATCCCGGCAAATTACGGCCAGCGGAGCGTGGACAGCGGCTGGACCAGCGAGACGGGCTATACCGGTGTGTCCTACACCGTCGGCAATGGCGCGAAACCGGAGGACAATAAATTGATCCTCCTGCGTGATGACGGCGGCGTCGCCGGCAACGGCGCCAACGCTACGACAGTGGCGCATGAATTCGGGCACAATTATTCGCTGAGCACGAAAAACTTTTCCGGTACCGCTCACACGGCGAACGAAATGCCCACAGAAGGATTCTGGGTGAACAATAGGATCAACAAATCGACGACCGAGGGCAACACGGAGACGGCTTTGCTCAAGAGTCTCATGACGGTAAACATACAGCCTGTTGCCGAGCGGTGGATCTGTGATTACGATTACAACGAACTATTCGACAATGTCCCGAGCACATCGATGCAGAAAACCGCCGGCACAGGACCGCATCTCTTCGTCTCCGGCGGGTATGACCTGAAGAACCAGTTCTACCTTTCGCCTGTCTGGGAAAACGAATATACAACCACCACCTATCCATCACAAGGGGATCTGACGCTGGTGCTGTTCAATGCGTCGGGCGGGCAGATCGCATCGTATAATTTCAATTCATTCACGATCAAGTTCGGGGACGGGACCACCGATACGGTGAAATCATTCGGCTTCTTCGTTCCCACGCCGTCGGGGCTTTCCTCCATCCAGGTCAAGAAGGGCTCGACGATTCTGAAGGAGATCAAGAAGAGCGCCAACACGCCGGTTGTGACGATCATGAGCCCGGCGGCCGCGGCCGTCTGGAAAGGGAACCAGACGATCTCGTGGAGCGGCACGGATGCCGATGCGGGAACGAAGCTTCTCTATACTGTCCGCT
>JAVBYH010000264.1 GCA_030824175.1 Bacteroidota bacterium
ATTTCAGCGTCGATCGCATCGCGAAGTACGGCGAGAGGGACGTCCAGCGGCTGCTCGGCGACGCGGGCATCATCCGCAACCGCCTGAAGATCCGCGCCGCCATCACGAACGCGAAGAAGATCCAGGAACTGCGCGCGAGCCATGGCTCGTTCAAAAACTGGCTCGACGCTCAGCCGTGCGAGACGAAGGAAGAGTGGACGAAGCTCTTCAAGAAGACGTTCACGTTCACGGGAGGTGAGATCGTCAACGAGTTCCTCATGAGCACGGGCTACCTGCCGCATGCGCACGCGGAAACATGCCCCGTCTACAAGAAGATCCTCAAGGCGAAACCGCACTGGGCCGGGAAAAAATGAGGCTGTTTTTAAAAGATTATTCTTGTTTCATTAAAAAGTGTGTCGTATATTTACTCGTTAACATTGTTCTTTATCATACATGATGCTGGTGTCCCGGATGTCTCGGGATGAAAAGGGAATTCCGTCGAATCGGAAGCTGACGCGCAACTGTGGCGGCATTGTTGTTCAATGCCGTAAGCCAGGAGACCTGCCTTCATCATTTTTATCGCCTTCGCGCACTGAGGCGGATAAAAAAGAAGCACACACAAATTCTTTTTTATACGCCCCGACTGAGACAAGTTGGGGTTTTGCGTTTAGAGACCATTGTACACATAATATCAAGGAGATGACCATGAACAAAGCTTCATTCATCAAGTATTCGGTTGCATTCGTGCTGATCTTCGGCGCCGCGATGTCGCGCATGGTGCCGCACGTTCCCAATTTCACGCCGCTTGCGGCGATCGCGCTGTTCGGCGGCTTCTATTTCGACAGAAAATTCGCATTCATCGCGCCGCTGGCTGCGATGCTCGTAAGCGATTACTTCATCGGCTTCTCGAACGACTGGATGTTCGTCTACGGCAGCCTCCTCGCCATCGGCGCGATGGCCGTTGCACTCCAGAGCCGCAAATCGGCCGCGGTCGTGGCCGGCACGACGGTTGCTAGCTCGCTGCTCTTCTTCGTCGTGACGAATTTCGGCGTGTGGGCGATGCAGGGCTGGTATCCGAAGACGGCGGCCGGACTCGTCGAATGCTATGCGATGGCGCTTCCGTTCCTCCGCAACTCTGCGGCCGGCGATGTGTTCTACGTTGCCGCGATGTTCGGCGTGTACGAGCTCGTCTCGATGCTCGTCGGCAAGCGTTCACCGGTGACGGTGTCCGCGGTGCGCTGATCTGCGCGTACCGCTCCGTTGTGTTCGATACGGCCCTTCAGAGGCCGTGTGAACGACCTGTTCTTTATCATACACGATATCGGTGTCTCGCTTGAACGCGAGATGAAAAGGGAATTCCGTTGAAGTCGGAAGCTGACCCGCAACTGTACGTGACGCTGTAAACGCTGAACCACTTGGTGTGTTTTTCGCATCTGGGAAGGATCAGTCTTTTCTTCAGTCACAAGCCAGGAGACCTGCCGCTGTCGTTACGAACCGCCTTCGTGGAAAAGAGGTGGGACAGTTGTTTGTGCAATGCGGCCGTTTGCCGTCTTGTGTGCCCCGACTTTCCTTCCCGAGAGTCGGGGTTTTTTATTATGTGCAATCGCCGGGAATTATGAGAGTACTATTTTTACTGCTGATGTCGACGTTGATCGTCGTCCCCTGCATGGCTGCGGACGACGCCATGCCCGATTCGTCGCGCGTCTATCGGATGAACGAGGTGACGGTGACGGGCAGCCGCATCGCCACCGACGCGAACAGGCTTCCGTCGCCGGTCTCGGTGCTGAATGAGCAGGACCTCGAACGGGCCAACGGCAGCACCGTGGCAGACGCGCTGAAGGGTCTGCCCGGCGTCTTCTTCAAGACGAACGGCGGCAGCGGATCGCTCCAGACGATCTCCTCTCGCGGTATGGGCTCGGAATACACGCTCGTGCTCGTGGACGGTCAGCGGTTCACAAATTATCAGAACGGCCAGGTCGACTTCGGCATCTTCTCGATGGCCGATGTGGAACGTATCGAGGTCGCGAAAGGCGGATATTCCGCGCTCTTCGGCGCCGATGCGGTGGGCGGGGTTGTGAACATCATCACGAAAAAAACGTCTTCCGATCTCCATGCGTCCATCATTGCAGGCGTCGGCTCGTTCGGATTCCAACACTACCAGGCCTCGGTCTCCGGCGGGACCGGAGCATTCTCCTTCAAGGGGACGTACCGAAACGAGCATAGCAGCAACCGCTTCGACTGCTACTATCACGACGGCGCCGCCTCGACGCTGACGCAGCGGGGCAACGCCGATTATGCACTCTCGGTGGCGGATGCCGCCGTGCAGTTGAAGACGGGCGATGCCATCACCTCGTCCCTCTCCGTCCGCTCGTCCGTCGCGGACAGGGGAGTGCCAGCGGCGCTCATCTCCGCGACGAATGCCGGAGCCGCCCGCCTGTTGGACAAGGACTACTTTATCCGGTACGGCACCGAGTGGAAACACTCGGATGCGTCGACCCTGTCCCTTCATTCAAACTTCCATTACTTCGAGCAGCACTATATCGACCCGCTGCTCGTTACCGGCGGCAAACCGCTGAACTGCTTCTATGTGAACCGGTCGGCGCTTCTCACACCGACGTACCAGACGGCGATCGCCGAGGGACACTCCCTCGTCGCGGGTGTGGAACTTGTACACGCGTGGATCGTGAGCAGCGAGCTGCAGCCGAAGAAGCGGACGCAGGTGAGCGCCTTCGTTTCCACACAGCACGATGGTGCGTTCACAGCCGGTGTCCCCATGGAAATATCTGTTTTTCCGTCCCTCCGCTACGACAGGTTTTCCGATGTCACGGACGCGGTGAATCCGAAAATCGGCATCAACATCGGCGCGGCGGGATCCAACGCGCTCCGTGCGCGGGCGAGCCTCGGCAGCAGCTTCCGCGTTCCCACATTCAACGACATGTACTGGAACACGGGCGGTAATCCGGACCTCAGGCCCGAACGTTCCGTGGGATGGGACGCCGGCCTCGTCTCGTCGCTGCGCGGCGCTGTGCAGATCGAATCGGAAGCGACGTACTACTCGATCGACACGAAGGACCGCATCGTGTGGATGCCGGGAGCGAACAACCTGTGGACGCCGAGGAACATCTCCCGCGTGCTCTCCGAAGGCATCGAGCTGTCCCTTCGCATGCGCCTGTGGGACGAACGCATTTCCGTCGGCGTGGTGCATACGTTTTCGAGCGTGGAGAAGAAGCAGGGCGAACGCGCAGACGATGCGACCGTCGGGAAGCAGCTGCCGTACCTCCCGGCCTCGTCGACGACCTTCAACGCGGGCGTGAACGAGGGCAATCTCACATTCAACGTGCGCGTCGCAATGACAGGCGAACGCTTCAGCACGGAGGATAACGATCCCCGGTATGTGCTGCCCTTATTCGCAGCCGCCGACGCGAACATCGGCTACAAGGTCCTCTTCACGGAGTGGGCCGCAAAAATCAAGGTAGAGGTAACGAACGTGTTCAACACGGATTATCAGATCATCGCGCTGCAGCCGATGCCGCTGAGGTCCGTG
>JAVBYH010000178.1 GCA_030824175.1 Bacteroidota bacterium
AACCGGAGCAGACGCTCATCCAGCCGCTGGCAGCCGCCGTGCGGTCGTCGTCGCATTATCCGATCGCGGGGGCTCTCGTGCTGTTTGCCGTGTCCGCGGTCGCCGATAAGTCGCTCGTCACCGGATTCAGGGTGCATCCGCTCGCCGTGCTGTTCTATCAGCACATCGTGTACTGTCTCATCTTCGGGGCGATGCTCGTCCTTCGCGGATCCCGGCAGACGTCATGGGACAGAGTGGGCGCACCACAGACCCTCGATGCGAGCGCGAATGGACGTCCTCCGCGCGTCGCACTACCGCTCGCACGCGCGCTCGGGGTGCACCTGCCGCTTATCGCCGCCGTCGCCTGCATCACGATCGCCTATCGTTTTGCCCAGCTCGAAGCCTCAAGGGACGCTCCCGCAGCCCTCGTGCTTGCGGTGAAACGGACCTCCATCGTCTTCGCGTCGCTCTACGGCGGATCGCTCTTCTCCGACGAACGCCTCACGATGAAAGTCGCGGGCGCCATCCTCATCGCATGCTCCGGCTTCCTCATCCTCCGGTTCCTCGCGTGAATCGTATTGGCAAATCTGCAATGTTTTGAAAAAATTTCCCACAGATCGCCCGGAATATGGTCCAATGTGAAGAAATGTGCAATATTCGCCATATCCGCACGGCATCCCCCCCGATTCATTGAAGAAAAAATTGGCATGGAATTTGAATTAATTTATGACGTCGACGCTCGGCGACAGACGGCCTGAGCGCAAATTTCACACGATTTTACTTCACTCGGGAGAATACCATGATGTGGTTCAAGAATCTTAAGATCGGCCAGAAGCTCCTCCTCGGCTTCTCCGTTGTCGGCTTCATTTCCCTGCTCATCGGTGGGGCGGGATACAACGGCATGAGCCGAATCATGTCCAATCAGACGTCCATGTACGAGGTGGGATTCACGCAGATGCGTCTCCTTGCGGACATCAACACGGCGCTTCTCATGGCCAGGGGGGACATCCGCGTTTCGATGTTTACGAAGATCGAGGCGCGCCGCCAGAAATATCTCAAGAGCGCCATCGATCAGGCGGAAAAGGTGGACAAGCTCCTCACGGAGTTCGAGGCGACGCCGATGACAAAAGAGCAGCAGGATTCAATCCGGGTGCTCCATGCCACATGGAAGAAATACATTGAGGTCCGCGAGCCGGTCCTCACCCTCATCCGCGAAGGCAGGGACGACGAGGCGCAGGAGCCGATGGACGGCGAGATCAGCAGCACCATGATCCGTTCGCGGTCGCTCCTCGCGTCCATCAACAAGCAGCTCTATAAGATCGTTGAAACACAGAACAACGACGCGGTCAACGCCTCGACGAGCGCCACATGGCAGCTCGTCATCGTTCTCCTCATCGGCACGGTGCTCACCATCGGTGCGACGGTGATCATCACGCGCATGGTGAGCTCGCCGTTGAAGCGCGGCATGGAGATGATGAATGAATTGAGCAAGGGCAATCTGCAGGTGCGCATGAACCTCGATACGCGGGATGAGCTCGGGCAATTGACAAAGAGCATGGATGATTTTGCCGACACCCTTCAGGGCGTCGTGAAGAACATGCACCTCATCGCGCAGGGCGAACTCACAAGCGACGTGCGGAAGCTCGACGAGAAGGACGAGATCGTGCCGGCGCTCATCGAGATCATGCATTCGCTCCGCGCACTCGTCGCGGAATCCACCATGCTCACGAAGGCGGCCGTGGAAGGGCAGTTGTCCATTCGCGGCGACGTCACGAAGTTCAGGGGCGGGTATCGCGAGATCGTGGAAGGAGTCAACTCGACGCTCGACAAGGTCATCCTTCCGGTGAAGGAGGGATCCGATGTGCTTGCCATCATGGCGAAGGGGGATCTCACCGTGCGCATGACGGGCGATTACAAGGGCGACCATCAGCTCATCAAGAACAGCATCAACACGCTCGGCGATTCGCTGGACAAGGCGCTCTCGGATGTGTCCGAGGCCGTCGCGGCCACGGCGAGCGCCAGTACGGAGATCTCATCGAGCACCGAGGAGATGGCCGCGGGAGCCCAGCAGCAGACGCAGCAGGCATCCGAAGTTTCAGGCGCCATCGACGAAATGACGAAGACGATCATGGATACGTCGAAGAACGCATCGCTCGCGGCGAACACCGCCAAGAGCGCGGGCGATAATGCCCGCGAAGGCGGCAAGGTGATGATGGAGACGATCGCGGGCATGAACCGCATCGCCGAGGTCGTGAAGCACTCGGCATCAACGGTCGAGGCACTCGGCAAGTCCTCGGACCAGATCGGCGAGATCGTACAGGTCATCGACGACATCGCAGACCAGACGAACCTGCTTGCGTTGAACGCCGCCATCGAGGCCGCGCGCGCGGGCGAACAGGGACGCGGGTTCGCCGTCGTCGCCGATGAAGTACGAAAGCTCGCGGAGCGCACGACGAAGGCGACGAAGGAGATCGCCGTCATGATCCGCCAGATCCAGAAGGATACCGCCATGGCGGTCGAATCGATGCAGACGGGTACGGACGAAGTTGAAAAAGGCAAGACAATGGCCGACAAGGCGGGCGAGTCGCTCCGCGAGATCATCACCGGCGCCGAAAAGGTCGTCGACGTCGCGACGCAGGTCGCCGCGGCAAGCGAAGAGCAATCCTCCGCCGCCGAACAGATCGGCAAGAATATCGAGGCCATCTCGAATGTCACCGCCGAATCGGCTTCCGGTACGCAGCAGATCGCGCACGCGGCCGAAGATCTCAACCGGCTCACGCAGAATCTCCAGGAGCTGCTCGTGCGCTTCACGCTGACGACCGCCGGGCACGGTGCGGGACCGGGCGCCCATGCGCTTCAGGGCAGACGCGGACAGCTCTCTGCCCACAGGTGACGCGCACTATCGGTGCGCCTTGTCGATGGTGGTACGGATGCGCTCAAGCACGTCGTTCGGATGGTAGGGTTTTGAGATGATCGTTCCGATGCCGAGCTGGTTCGCTTCGAGGCGCTGCTCTTCAGTGAGATAACCGCTGGCGAGCAGCGCTGGCACCGTGGGATTCAGTTCGCGCAGTTTCTGCAGCATCGAAATTCCCCCGAGCGACGGCAAGCCGACATCGGAGAGCACGAGTGAAATGTCGTCGGCGAACCGGGCGTAGACATCCAGTGCCGATAGTCCGTCGCCCGCGGTCAGCACCGTGTATCCGTTGGTCTCCAGGCATATTTTCATGAGGTTCAGGATCGGCTCCTCGTCCTCGACGAGGAGGATCGTTTCGGCACCGCTGGCGCCTGCGGTCGATCCGCCCTGTTGATGCACCGCGTCCTTCGGGGCGCGGCCGCTTGCGGGAAGATAGATATTGAATTTAGCCCCGCGGTGCGTCTCGCTTTCCACATCGATGAACCCCCCGTGCGCTCTCACGATGCCGTAAACAACGGCGAGTCCCAGGCCCGTTCCCTTGCCGCGCTCCTTCGTCGTAAAGAACGGGTCAAAGATCCGTTTCTGCGTTTCAGTGTCGATGCCGCTGCCGGTGTCCCCGACG
>JAVBYH010000052.1 GCA_030824175.1 Bacteroidota bacterium
GTTCTTTCTCCTGTTCTGAAACACGCCGTACCATTCGCCGCCGGATGTGATCGTCTCCCACAACGCTTTGTACTCATCGGGCGATGTGTGCCCCGACTTCAGAATGTTCGGTTTGCTCCCAATGACTTCGTCGAGCGTATATCCCGTGACTTCGACGAACTTCGGATTCACATATTCAATGGACCCCGCAGTATCCGCGATGATGATCGACACGGGACTCTGTTCCACGGCCTGCGACAGTTCGTGGAGCCGTTCCTCGGCCTGCACGCGCTCGGTGATGTCGCGGAAGATGATGCTGCTCCGCTCCTCACCCTGTTGATTCATAAATGCGCCGGAAGACACGTCCACGGGAAACGGACTCCCGTCGGCCCTCAAGAACGTCAGTTCACCTTTAAAATGACCGGTGGTGCGGCGTTGTTCGAGCGCTGCGGGCAGGCGCGCGTCATTCTGATCGACGATGCCGTTCCTTCCGATCTGTTTCAACTCTTCTTCCGTCCTGCCGAGGAGCCTGCATGCCTCGGGATTCGCCGAAGAGATCGTTCCATCGGGTTTCGTGATGAGGATGCCGTCTCTGCTGTTGTCGACGATCATGCGATAGTGCTCTTCACGCTCCCGCAGCGCCTCCTCCGTCCGAAGATGCGCCAGGCGGATCGCAAGATTGTCGGCGAACGACTCGAGGAAGGCCAGCTTTTCCGGTGTGAACAAGCCTGTCCCTTTGTGATTCACCTGGAGCAGGCCGAATGTGTCCGCGCCGAGGCGGAGGGGGAAGAGTCCGACGGACTCGTAGCCTTGGCCGTTGCACCTGTTGCGTATTCGGGCCTGGCTGCCGGTGTTCGATGTGCTCGCCAGCTGGTCCGTCGTACAATTGGACCAGTAACTTCCGTGCGGTGTGAAAAAATTCTTCGACGGATCGACTCGGTTGCGGATGATGGCACCGCACATACACTCCAGCACAGGGTTCCCGTCCTCGTCGCGGTTGAGGCCGCCGCGGGCGTCACGGGAGCACAGCGAACGTTCAGCATGGACGAATTTTTCGGGGAAGCCGACAGTCTCGTAGTAGGGGAAATCATCACCCTCGCTCAACCGGATCCCAATTGCATCGCATTCGAGCCAGTGCTTTAAAAATGACGTGACTCCGGAGATGAGTTCCCGAGTTGTGACGGTCGCGTTGATGATCCGCAGGAGTTCTATCGTCGCCGCATTGATGTGCATCTCGTTCGAATCGTGTGAACTCATGGTGTTAAAAAAGGTGCGATGGGTGAATGCCGGATTGTGCAAACGCAATTCCTCGAATGTACCTGAATTCCACCCGACATGCAATGACGCCGGAGGATGGCGACGCATGCATGGCGAAGTATTCCCTTTCATTTCACGGGCAATATTCATAGGTTGCATGGTGAGGTGTTCATGATAAAACGATTCTTCTCTATCGCCGTGCTCGTCGTGTTCCTTGCAGGATGCAAGCGCAACGAGACAGGCGCGAAATTTCAGGAGCCATCCGACCTCGAACAGCTGTCGGTGCATGCCACATCGATACCCGAGCCCTCGGGCCTGGCGTACCATGCGGCGCATCACTCGCTGTTGTCGGTGTCTGACGAAACGTCGACCGTGTATGAGCTCGACCTCGAGGGGAATATTCTCGGCACGGTGGTCCTGGAGAGCCGGGATCTGGAAGGCATCGCAGTCGCAGGAAGGGGCGATACGATCGTCGTCGTCTCGGAGAGCGCCCAAGCGGTGCGAACACACCTTGCAGCAGGGACATTGCTCGGCTCCCTCTCCGTCCCCGTGGCGCTCGAACCATCGCATTCGCTCGAAGGAGTGACGATCGACAATCTCGGGCATCTCTTCGTCGTCAACGAAAAAAAACCGCGCCTCCTTCTCGAGTTCGCCGGAGGGGTCGAGGTGTTTCGGACAGAGCTGCGGTACACCGACGATGTGTCGGACATCTGCTATGACGCGTCGGGGGACTGCTTGTGGGCCGTGAGTGATGAATCCGCGAAGGTCATCATGCTCTCGAAACGAGGGGAGCTCCTGGCGGAGTATGCGATCCCGTTCACCAAGGGAGAGGGCATATCGGTACAGCAGCAGACGATCTACATCATCAGCGATGCGGACGGCAAACTGTACCGCTTCCGGAAGCCGTAAGTCTCCATCGGTTGACTATCCACGATCCGTTCCCCGTCGCCGCGCTGTCTCAGTGCTTCACCACCCGCCTCATGAGGTTTGTCAGTTCACCCCTGCGGTACGGCTTGACGATGCTGTCCGTGAATCCGTTCCTGGCCGGGTTCGATATGATGGGGTGTTCGGAATATCCGCTTGACGCGACGATGACGGCGTGCGGATTGATCTTCAGCAATTCCGATGCGACCTCCTTGCCGCCGGTTCCTCCCGGAATGGTGAGGTCCAGAATGTTGGCGACGAACGGATGTCCTGACGCTTCCGCATGTGAAAAGAGGGCGAGTGCCTCCTGCCCGTTCTTCGCCACGACGATGGAATACCCCATCTCCTGCAGCATTTCACCGACGATCTCGAGCATGAACTCCTCGTCATCCATGACAAGGACGGTTCCCGTGCCGGTGAAGGTCGATGTCTCGTCCGTCGGGGCGGAGCCCTCGGATTTTAGCGAGGCGGGAAGGTAGATGTGGAATGTCGATCCCTTGCCGGGCGCCGATTCGACGTCGATCCATCCGCTGTGCCGTTGGATGATTGAAAAGACCGTCGCGAGTCCGAGGCCGTGGCCCGTTTTTTTTGTCGAGAAGAACGGGTCGAAGATGTTGGGGAGGATCTCCTTGGGCATGCCGATGCCGGAGTCGTGGATGGAGATCCGCACATGTCTGCCGGGATGACCCGGTCTGTCCGTCACGTTCGCGACCGCGATCGTCATGGTCCCGCCCATTGGCATCGCCTGCTTGCCGTTAATGACGATGTTGTCGACTGCCTGACCGATTTGGTTCTCATCACAGTCGCACCACCACAGATCCTCCGCAATATCGAACCGGGATGTCACGTTCGATCCGCTGAGCGCGAACGATGCGCTGTGCTGAACGAGCGGTCCGAGCTTGATCGTCTTACGGACGGGCGTTCCGCCCTTCGAAAAGGTGAGGAGCTGCTGCGTGAGGGCCTTGGCGCGGTCGAAGACCCCGAGCGCCTTGTTCAGGTGCATCGGGACCTGGTCGATGTTGCCTTTCGCGGCTTTTTCCTTCGCCATGTCCACGTAGCCGAAGATCCCAGCCAGCAGATTGTTGAAATCGTGCGCGATGCCGCCCGCCAGTATGCCGAGCGATTCAAGTTTTTGCGCTCGCGCGAGCGAGTCGTTCAGTTTTTGTTTTTCCGTCACATCCCTGAACACGAGCACGACGCCGGTGATCCGGCTCTCGTAGTCGCGTATCGGCGCGCCGCTGTCCGCGATGACGATCTCGCGACCGTCCTTCGAGATGAGGCATGTATGGTTCGCCAGCTCGATGATGCTCCCCGAGCTCATCACTTTTTCTACCGGGTTGTCGCACCGTTCGCG
>JAVBYH010000051.1 GCA_030824175.1 Bacteroidota bacterium
CGGGCGGCACCTTCGGCACGACGATCCGCAACAACACAATCGCCGGGGTGCCCGGGGATGCGACAGGGGTGCCGAACCAGCCGACGCTGAAGCAGGGGAACGGGATCTACTTCGACCGTGGATGCAGGAGCATGGTCATGGAGGGCAACACGATCGTGCATGCCGGGGATGCGGCGGTCTTCATGCAATACGAAACGCGTGAGATCACCGTGCGGGGGAATACGTTCTACGAATGCGCCGCGAACTATTACGCCGCCACGTTGTGGCTCGTGCAGAACGGGACGGAGGGAGACGCCGGCCACACCATTGCGGGGAACATTTTCGTGCCGTTGAACAACAAGGCGCCGCTTGTGCGGGTGCAGCGGGGTGGGGCGGCGGCGCTCTCCGCGTGTGTGGTGCGGATGGACAGTAATTATTATTACGATCCGTACAGGCGGGGCGGGCGCTTCCACATCGTGACGACGGCGGAACCGGCCGGCACGATTGTCTTCTCCTTTGCGGAGTGGAGGAGGAGTGTGGGGCAGGATCCCGGTTCGAGGATGCAGGAGGGGAAAAAAGCGCTTCCACCGACATTTATTACCGGTCAATTGCGCTAAGCGATCATGTGCGGATTATTGTGCATTTTGATCGCAAACGACCACGTGTCCGTTCCACCCGACTCTTGGATCGATTCGGAAACGATTGTGGAACTGTGTATGTAAATATTTCAAAACAAGAAAAATAAACTGCGTGATTTGCTGAGGTTTTCGTATCCTCGTAAAATGGCCGGTCTGGCATGAATGTTGAATGTTTGTAAATAGTTACCTATTTACACACACCAACAACGAGGACACACATGACGGTTTACCGCGGCTTCACGCACACAATACGGCTTGTATGCATCAGTCTTTTATTCTCGGCAGCGAACGCATTCGGTTTTACGACATATTTTCTTTCGTCCGCCGGCAGCGATGCCAATGACGGCAGGACGACGCTCACACCCTGGAAGACGATTGCGAAGGTCAATGCGACAGCGCTCGTTTCGGGCGACGTTGTCAGTCTCCGGTCCGGCGACACATTCTACGGTCAACTCACAATGAATCAGTCGGGTCTCACATACGAGAGTTACGGCAGCGGCGCCAAGCCGGTGATCACGGGCGGCATTCAGCTGACGGGCTGGACCGTCTACAGCGGATCGATCTACGCCGTGCAGGCGGGAGCGTTCGTGAAGGACCTCTTCGCCAACGGCGTACAGATGACCGTGGCGCGATATCCGAACACGGGACTCGTGACGGTGAGTTCGACGAACGGTTCGTCCACCGTCGCTTCGGCCGGTATCACGCAGGCGTCGGGGTACTGGACGGGCGGCACGATACACATTCGGACGACGGACTGGACGTATGAGTCGCGGCCGATCGCGTCGTATAACGGGAGCACGCTGACGCTCACGGGCGCTCCGGAATTCGCCTACGGGGCGGGATGGGGATTCTACCTCGACGGCAAGCTTGCAGCACTCGACGCTCCGGGAGAATGGTATTGCGATCCTTCGACGAACACCGTGTACTTCTACGCGCCGGGCGGCGTGAATCCCTCGACGCTCACCGTGACGGGAAGCGTCATCGACTACGGCATCGCCGGTACGCAGGGCGGCGGCACGATCCGGAATCTGGCCTTCACGTACCAGGCCGCGGCGGCGATCCGCTTCAGCGGCAGCGCGTCCAATGTGGCCATCCGTTCCAACGACATCTTCGGGCAGTGGATGCACGGCATCGATTTCGTCGGCAGCCACGCGAACTGCACGATCGACGGCAACACGTTCCAGAACATCAACGGCCGGGGCATCAACGCCTGGGGCCCGCAGTCGTTTACGATCACGAACAATGCGTTCCGGAGCATCGGCCTCGTGCCCGGATACGGGTCCAGCGGATTCACCGGCCTCACCGCGGTGCTCGCGCAGGCCGGCGCGCGCAACACGATCAGCTTCAACACGATCGACAGCGTCGGGTATATCGGCATACGCCACGACGGATCGTACAATCTCATCGAGAAGAACGTGATCACGAACACGATGCTGAAGCTGTGCGACGGCGGGGCGATCTACGCCTGGGGCGGCACGGGCGGCACGTTCGGAACGGTGATCCGCAACAACATCATCGAGAATGTTCCCGGAGACGCGTCGGGCGTCGCCCATCAGCCGAGCGTGAAGCAGGGGCACGGGATCTATTTCGATCTCGGCTGCTTCAACATGGTGATGGAGGGCAACACGATCATCCATGCCGGCGACGCGGGAGTGTTCATTCAGTACAGCGACTACGGCATCACGGTGCGCAACAACATGTTCTACGAATGCGCGGCGAATTATTATTCGGCCGCGGTCGACTTGCAGCAGAACAATTCGATGGGGCATGGACAGAACGTGTTCGCGGGAAACGTGTTCTTCCCGCTGAACAACAGCCAGCCCCACGTCAGGCAGCAGCAGGCCGTCTCGCTCTCGGCACTGCAGTCCATCGGCAGAGCGGACAGCAATTATTACTGCGACCCGTACAACAGGAATGCGCAATTCCACATCGTGTACAACGGCGGTTCGTGGGACACATACGTGGCAACGCTCGCGCAGTGGAGGAGCACCACCGGACAGGATGCGCATTCGAAGGACATGTACACGAAGCTTGCCGCGAATGATACGCGCCGGTCGCTCTTCGTGAACCGGACGTCGTCCGCGTCCACACTGTCGCTGTCGGGCGTCGGCTACCGGGACCTGGACGGCGTTGCCGTGACAGGGACGATCACACTGCAGCCGTTCTCATCGCGGCTGCTCATCAAAGACACCACCGCCACGGGGACTCCGGGCGGCGGGCAGGACGTCGTGCTCATCTCGCCGACGCTCGGTAACGGCGGATTCGAGACGGCGGGCGCCGGCGGCGCCGACGTCGCGGGCGCGTGGACGGAGGAGAAGAGCGCCGGGACGGGAACGATCGCCCTCGATGCGGCGAATGCGAGGACGGGTGCGGGAGCGCTGCGGCTCACAACGGACGCCGGCGCGACGATGCTCGTGTATCAGCCGGCACTCACGGTCGGTCAGGTGTACCGCGTGGACCTTTACGCAAAGAGGCTGTCGGGTTCGCCCGTCGTCACCGTCGGGGGATGGTACGCCAAGGCGACGTGCGTTCCCACGGCGTCGTATGCGGCCTACAGCCTCACATTCACCGCGGCCGATACGTACCTTCGCGTGTATAACGACATCGGCAGCAGCTCCGTCGTGATCGACGACCTGACGCTGACGGCGGTGAATTCGTCGAATCCGCTGCCCGTCGAGCTCGTATCGTTCACGGCCGCACTGAAGAGCGGCTCTGTCGTCCTGAATTGGAAGACGGCCACGGAAGTGAACAACTACGGCTTCGAGATCGAAAAGAAACCGCTTGGCGGCCCGCAGGCCGGAGTCTGGGCGACATTGGGCTTTGTGGCGGGAAACGGCACGAGCAACGCACCCCATGAGTATACGTTCACCGACCAGGCGGTGCAGACGGTGTC
>JAVBYH010000050.1 GCA_030824175.1 Bacteroidota bacterium
GAAGCTATTCACCGCAGAGGGAGAAGAAAACTCCGCTTCTGCACTGTTCGCAACCCTAAATTGGAGATGAGAGATTGTTCGTTCCAACAAAAATATTTTTCACCAAAGGAGTCGGCCGGCACAAGGACTATCTGCAATCGTTCGAGCTTGCGCTTCGCAGCGCGGGCATCGAAAAATGCAACCTCGTGACCGTTTCAAGCATCTATCCCCCGAAATGCAAAAGAGTCTCGCAGGCGGAAGGCTTGAAACTGCTTGAACCGGGCCAGATCACGTTCTGCGTCATGGCGCGCAATGCGACCAACGAACCGAACCGGTTGATCGCCTCGTCCATCGGCTGCGCACAGGCCGCGGATGAATCGCAGTACGGCTACCTGTCGGAGCATCATCCGTTTGGTGAGACCGAGGAAAAATGCGGCGACTATGCCGAAGATCTCGCCGCGACGATGCTTGCGACGACACTCGGCATCGAATTCGATCCGAATGTCGCGTGGGATGAACGGGAATTGCACTTTAAGCTCAGCGGAAAGATCCTCAAGACATACAACGTGACACAATCCGCCGAAGGCGACAAGGACGGGAAATGGACGACCACCGTGGCGGTGGCAGTGCTGCTTCCGTAATATAACGAGAAGATGTACATGCAGACGAGGCTCCCCTGAAAAAGGAGCCTCGTTTTATTTTAAAGCAAAAAACAAAAAAGGACGCGATAAAACTCGCCCTACACAAAACGGATAAAATTAGAAGACGATATGGATGTTGGCGGCCATGCCGCGCGGGAGCGGCATGACGATCACGGAGCTCTCTTCGTGCGCCGGGCGGCCCGTCACACTGTTGAACACGTCGATAACGGTGCCCCGCAGGGCGTACGTGAGCACGGAACTGCCCGCACCGAGTACGGCCCCCCCCAGCACGTCCGATGGGTAGTGGACCCCGTTATAGACGCGGCCGTATCCCACCATGCCTGCCCAGACGAAGGCGGGCACAATGACATAGGACTTCGGATAACGGAGCGAGAGCATCGTGGCGAGCGCAAACGCACCCGAGGTATGCCCTGATGGGAACGAATACGCGTCGGCCGAGCCTGGATTATTCACATGGACGTCCCAGAGCGTCTCATAGGGCCTGGGGCGCCTGATGGCGGTCTTCAGGATGTATTTCGCGCCGTACGTGAGCACCTCGGAACCGGCAAGAAGCAATCCCGAATACAACACCTCGTCGTCCTTCGCCGCGAATCCATACGCAATGAGACCGAGGGGCACTCCCACAACGAGCACACCGACTGAATTATCCGTCGTTGTGAACAGCGAGGTCTTGAATGGGGTCTGTGCGTCGTTCACGGTGCGAAACAGACGAACGTCCGGTCCCTCATGCACGACGACATCACCGCGGAGGGCGGATGGCGAGGCGGAGAACAAAAAAAATGCCGCCAGCACTCGTGTGAGTCGCCGGCGGCAGATGAGAATGAAGAGTGATGCCATGGTTACACCCGTTTGGGAAGATATTTGCGGTAATCGTTGTAACCCTTCATGACATCGTCCACGTATTGCACTGTTTGCTTCCAGTCGCGGAAATACCCGTTGGGAGGCCGCGGAGACTCCCACACGTGGCGGTGGAGCGTCGCATATTTTTTAGACAGGAGCGACAAGGCGTTTCTGACACCTCGCCATTGATTCGGGTCATCGTTCACGTATTCCGCCATCGCCTGGGCATCGAGGACCCTTCCCGGTCCCGCGTTGTATGCCGCGAGTGTGAGGCTCATACGGTCTTCTTCTGAGAAGTGTTCCGCGTCGAACGATTTGTAGATTTTCGATAGATAGTAGATACCGGCCCGTATATTTTCCTCCGGCCGGTCGAACTGTGCGCTATCCACACCCAGTTCGCGCGCAATCTGCGATTGCGTCGTCGGCGTGATCTGCATGAGGCCTTGTGCGCCCCGGTCGCTCGTCGCCGCTGTATCGAACCCCGATTCCTGGTCGATCACTGCCACAACGAGGCGCCAATCGACCCCGTACTGTGCGGCATACTTGCGTATCACGCCTCCATAGCGCTGGACCATGCCCCGGGAATGTCCCGTCGGAGACACCGTCTCGGGTTTGAAGCCTCCCTCAAGAGCAGGGGCGGCATCCATGATCATGCGCCCTTCATAACAGCCAAAAATGACAACAGGTAGAAACAGAATACAATTGAAGAGTACCTTACCCATTATTCCTCCTTCTCTACATGGAACATCCCTCCGTCCCGGTTCCGGAAAGTTCGGTCAGACTGCGCATGAACCGGAGAGGAAGACTAATTAAACTACGAAGCCAAAACGAAGTTTTTTTATCGTTCTGGCTTGTTTAATGGTACGCAAATCCAGTGTGAGAGTCAAGACCGGAGGGCGGACGTTGTTTCGTCTGTATACAGACATGGTTGCCGGTCCGTCAGGGGGGGGAATTACTCCTTGTCGCGGGGGAACCGGATAACGAACTTGGTTCCGTTATTGTTTTCGAGGTCTATCGTGCCCCGGAGCTGGCGCACGAGCGTTGTGACGAGCGTCATGCCCATCGTGTCGGTGGACCGGAAATCGAGTCCGGACGGGAAGCCGACGCCCGTGTCGCCGACGACGACCTCGTATTCCTGCCCGGGGGTCATGCGCACTTCGATGAACACCATCCCGTTGGCCCCGTCGGGGAACGCATACTTGAGCGAGTTCGAGATCAGCTCATTGATGATGAGTCCGCAGGGAATCGCCGTATCGACGCCGAATTTGATCTTTTCGGCGCTGATCTGCAGCGAGGCGTTGCCGTTATTGTACGCGTGGAAGAGCTGCGTGGCGACGCCGCGGATATAGTCGCCGAACTCGATGTCCGCCAGGTTCTTCGACTGGTAGAGCTTCTCGTGGATGCGGGCCATGGTGATGACGCGATTCTTCGCCTCCTGCACGAGCTGCCGGTCCTTCGCGTTGGCGACAAGGTCCGACTGCAGGCTCAGGAGGCTCGCCACGACGTTGAGGTTGTTCTTCACGCGGTGGTGAATCTCCTTCAACAGGACCTCCTTCTCCTCGAGTGCGTCCTTGAGCAGACTCTCGGCCCGGTGGCGCTCGATGATCTCCTCCTTCAACTCCCTGTTCGCCGATTCGATCTGATTGCTGCGCTGGCGCACGATCTCCTGATGGCGGAGGATCTCGTCGTTCGCCTCCTTCAGCTTGACGTTCTTCCGGCGGACAAGCTCGGCTTCGTGCCGTTGCTGTTGGTGGACGAGGATCCGACGCTGGCGGCGCTGCGCATACTGGATGCTGCCGGTGAAGGCGCCGACGAACAGGACCAGATAGGACAGGTACGCCCACCACGTCTTCCAGAACGGGGGCTTGATGACGATCGAGAGCGTGGCCCCCCCGGTGTTCCAGATGCCGTCGTTATTCGATCCCTGGACCCGGAACACGTACTCTCCCGGCGGCAGGTTCGTATACGAGGCCTTCCGCAGCGTTCCGGCGGGACTCCATTCCGCGTCGAAGCCCTCGAGCATG
>JAVBYH010000198.1 GCA_030824175.1 Bacteroidota bacterium
ACGGCCGGCGCATTGTTCAGGCGGCTGATGACGGCGTCGGTTTTCCGGCCGTCGTTCACTTCGGCCACGTCGCCCAGCGCGATGCGCCGTCCGTCGCGTCCGTATCCGACGGTGACGGAGCGCAGCTCGTCGAGCGAACGGATGCGTCCGGCAAGGCGCACATCGTATTCGCCGTCCGCATCTTTGATCTTCCCGGCCGGCAGATCGATATCCGAACGGCGGAGCATTTCGACGACCTGGAGGGGAGAGACATTCCTCGCCTGGAGTTTTTTCGCATTGAGGTAGACCTTGATCTCGCGCTCTTCGCCGCCGATGAGCGTGACCGCGCCGACGCCGGGAATCTGTGCGAGGCGGGGGCGGATGCGCTCTTTCAATTCCTGAAAGAATTCCCGCGAGTCGGCGGTGCTCACGGCCGCGACGCGCAGCACAGGGAACTCGCTGAGTGAAAATTTCGACAGGACCGGCGCGCGCGCCTCGACCGGAAGCTTGTCGGCGATCTCGTTGATACGCCGCTGGACCATTTGGAGGGCCTCGTCGGCGTCGGCGGATTGGCGGAATTCTATCCACACCATGGACAGACCCTCGGTGGATGTCGAGAAGACACGCTTCACCTTCTCGACGTTCGACGCCGCATCTTCAATGGGCTTGGACAACGACGTTTCCACCTCGTTCGGCGACGCGCCGGGATAGGCAGTGATGACGCTGACGTGCGGAGGGGTGATGTCCGGCAGCAATTCATAGTTCAGTTGAAAATAGCTGTACACTCCCGCGAGCGCCAGGGCTGCGAACACGACTACGATCAGGATCGGTCGCTTGATTGAGAGTTCTGTGATTGTCATAACGTTCCTCGCAGTGTCAGATGTCGATTAATGGATGATCGTAACAGGGCCGCCGTCGCGGATTGTCGTCTTGCCGGCGGTGACAACCTTGTCGCCGTCGGCGAGACCGGAGAGCACTTCGATGTCGGCGCCGTACTCGCCGCCAACAGCCACGGATCGAACATGGGCGACCCCGTCTCTGACGACGAAGACCTGTCCCTCGCGTGCGCTTCCGAGAAGTGCGGTCCGTGGGATGAGCATCGGAGTGCCGGCGGTCACATCGTCGAATGTGATGCGCGCTGTCATGCCGGCCTTCAAGGGGAAGACGCGGTTGTTCGGGATCACGATCGTCACCGGGAAGAGGAGGGACTCGCCTGCCTTCGGGGCGACCGACTGCACGATGCCGGCGAACCGTTCGCCTGCATACGCGTCCACCGAGGCGGAGACGTGCATCCCTTTTGTGATCCGTGAAATGACGTGTTCGGACACCGCAATGGTGATCTTCAGGCGCGAGACGTCCACGATGACTGCGATAGACGCGCCGGGGGTCACCATCATTCCCACATCCACATTCCGTTCGGCGATCTCGCCCGAGATCGGGGCGCATATTACGGCGTCCTCGTACTGACGCCGTGCGACGAGATACTGCGCCTCGAAGGAACGGACGTTCAGTGCCGCCACTTCAAGTTCGCTGTTCGACGTATTGCCTTGTTCGTGAAGCGCCGTGAAGCGGGCCAGATCGCTCTCCGCTTTTACGTATGCGGTCTTTGCCGCGACGAAGGCGGCGTACTTCAGGAGCGTGTCCACCGCGACGATCGGCGCGCCTGCGCGGACATGATCCCCGACATCGGCATAGCGCCTGAGTACTTTTCCCTGCGTCTCGGCGATGATGGGGACGTCGCTGTACGCCTGGAGCACGCCGACGGAGGTCAGCCGGACCGGAACAGCCTTGCGGGTCGCCGCGGCGACAGAAACGGACGACGGTTTGACGGCGATGCGTTCGGCGCCGGCGTCGAGCCGTGATCGGTTGATAAAGAGAAGCGTGATGATCGCCGCCGCGCCTGCGGCGGAAATGAGAAGAAGTGATGTTCGTGTTTTCATGGCATCCTCGTATGTGGTCAAGTATGACTACGACAAAGATACGACGATGGATGCGTGCGTGCGCGGGGAGAGTTACCGAAGCGGCGAAACTGACGACTGAAACGGAGAAATTGAACGTTGCAATTGCTTCAATTTTGGTGTAAATTTTTTTAATCCGCAGGGCGCTTCGGGCGGCGGGCAAGAACCATCGCTTCGTCGATGCCGGCGTCCGTCACACACCAAACAGGAGCTCCCCATGAAGCACATCACGTCTCTTCTTTTTCTCGTCTCGCTTATGCTGCTCGGATCGGTTTCCGTCAGCGCCCAGCAGCCTGCGAAACCCCGGCTAAGCCCGAACGCGAGCGTCACACAGCGCATCGGCGTCGCGACGGACATCACGATCACGTATTGCCGTCCCGGTGTGAAGGGGCGCAGGGTATGGGGAGATCTTGTGCCGTACGGACTGACACCCGGCAACAAGTATTCGAACGAGAAGCCGTTCCCGTGGCGGGGCGGTGCGAACGAAAATACGACGATCGCATTCAGCACCGATGTCGCAGTCGAGGGGAACAAACTCCCCGCGGGCAGGTATGGAATGCATTTCATTCCCTCCGAGACGTCATGGATCGTCATTTTCAGCAAGAACGATTCGCTCTGGGGAAGCTACAAGTATAATGAGGCTGAGGACGCGCTTCGCATCACCGTGACACCGGTGAAGACTTCATTCGAGGAGTGGCTTGTGTACGGTTTCGAGGCGCTCGGCGATTTTTCAGCCACGGCATTTTTGCATTGGGCGGAATTGAAAATCCCGTTCAAGATCGAAGCAGCCGCGAAGTAAGGAGTGAGGCGAGACCGCCAGTCACACGGCGGGCGGAACGGCATGTAGACGACAACGGAGACCGTATGGTCTCCGTTGTCGTTTCTGCGAACTAAAAAATTTCAACGAGCTCGACCCTGCGGTTCTTCGCTTTTCCCGCTTCTGTGCGATTCGTCTCAACGGGGCAATACATGCCGACGCCGGCGGATGTGAGCCGGGCCGCCTTAATGCCGAGTCCGACGAGGGACTTCACGACGGCCGACGCGCGATCGGCGGACAGTTTCATATTCGCCTCCGCGGATCCGTCGCTGTCTGTATGTCCGACGACAGAGAGTTTCAGTTGAGCATGCTGCGTGAGCAGCTTCACGATCTGGTCTAGCGTCGGTTGTGATTCGGGTTTGACCGTCGATTTGCCCGTGTCGAAATAAATTCCGTACACAGCAATCTTCCCGCTTTCGGCGATGCCTGCATTGAGCGCCGCCGCGTCGATGGCGACCTCGTCGTCCATTTTTTTTGTCTCAACGATGATCAGCGTATAGTCGTTGCCTTCGTTGAACGCTTCCGCGCTGACGTATGTCGTGCCCCCGTTCTTTTCGATCTTCCCGTGGAAGATGCGATCGTTGGACAGCATCGTTTTTCCCTTCAGCTTCTTCACGGCGTTTTCATAATTCCGTACGATCTGAATAAAGGAGTGACCCTTCGTGCCTTCCTTGAGGCTGTAATTCGTCCGCGTGGTTTTCCCCTCCCACACAT
>JAVBYH010000049.1 GCA_030824175.1 Bacteroidota bacterium
GAACTGTAGTTGCGCGCTATCATGCGATCCTGCCCCATGTAGAACTTTCCAACACTCATTCGGCCTCATCCAGTTTAATAAACAAAGAATATGCCAGAGAAAGTTTTATTTTCATCGTATTCTCAGCCTGTGTCGGAGAAGAGCGCCCCCGGCATTGGCTAAAGGTCTGCACATGGACGGCTTATCCGAATTTTGCCGCGGCTTTCAGCATCGCCTGCACTGCCGCCGGGGTCGAGGCTTCGGCGTAGACTCTGAAGAGCGGTTCCGTGCCGGAGGCGCGGATGAGGATCCACCCGTCCTTCGTGAAGAACTTGTAGCCGTCCGTCGTGTCTGTGCGCACGACGGGGAACGAGCCGATCTTCTTCGGGAGCTTCGCGTAGAAGGCGGCGATCTTTTCCTTCTGCGCCTGCGTCACATGAAGGTCGATGCGGCCGAAATGGTACTCGCCGTATTCGGCGAAGAGTTCGGCCACGAGCTCCGAGAGTTTTTTCCGGCGGACGGCCATGATCTCGGCGAGCAGGAAGCCGATATAGATGCCGTCGCGTTCGGGGAGGTGTCCCTTCACGCCGATTCCACCCGATTCCTCGCCCGCGATGAGGATGTCCTCTTCGGTCATGAGGCGGCAGAGGTATTTGAAGCCGACCTTTGTTTCGAATAATTTCACGCCGTACTTCGCGCACATTTTCGGGATGATCTCGGACACCGAGAGACTCTTGGCCACGGCGCCCTTCATGTGCTTGCGTTCGATGAGGTACTTCAGGAGGACGGCGAAGATGCGGTGCGAGTCGACGAACGCACCCTTCTCGTCGATCGCGCCCACGCGGTCCGCGTCGCCGTCGGTGGCGATGCCGATATGGTATTTGCCTTCGCGCACCTCGACCGAGAGCTCCTCGAGGTTCTTCTCGAGCGGCTCGGGATGGCCGCCGGCGAACGAGGGATTAAAGTCGCTGCGGATGGAGGCGATGTTCGGCATGAGGAGCTCGGGCACGCCCATGCCGGCGCCGTACATCGCGTCGTACATGATGCGTATCTTCATGGACCGGATGAGGTCGAATTCGATCTTCTTCTTCAGGTCGTCGACGTACACTTTGGTCAGATCGAGGAACACGATCTTCTTCTTCTTCACGAGCGCGTCGAACGGCTGCAGTGCGAGCGGCAGTTCCGATACGTTCTGCAGCGGTGCGAGCTCACGCTCGACGGCGTCGATCATTTCGGGATGCGCCGGACCGCCGAAGTCTCCCTTGATCTTGAAGCCGTTGTACTTCGCAGGGTTGTGGCTCGCGGTGATGACAACTCCGCCGGCAGCCTTCTTCTTCACGATGGCGAGACTCGTCATGGGCGTCGACGAGATCTTGTCGGCGAGGATCACCTTCACGCCGGCGCTCGCGATGACTTGCGCCGTTGCGCGGGCGAATTCCTCGGACATGAAGCGGGCGTCGTAGCCGATCACGATGCCGTTCGCCGCCTTTTTGTGGCCCGTGAAATACCGTGCGGTCGCCAGTGCGACCTTCTGCACGTTGAAGATGGTGAATTCGTCCGCGATGATTGCGCGCCAGCCGTCTGTGCCGAACTTGATGTGTGCCATGGAGGGATCCGTGTGAAGTGGTCTTGCCAATGTGGTGGATGATCCGCGCGCCGCACGCGCCCGCAGCGAAAGCGGCGGGCGCGCGTGCAGCACGGCATGCGTGTTGTTATAACTTGATGTTGAACGCGCCGAGTCCGGCATAGATCGCATTCGTATCCAGTTCCTCTTCGATGCGGAGGAGCTGGTTATACTTCGCGATGCGGTCGGTGCGGCTTGCGGAACCGGTCTTGATCTGTCCCGCGTTCGTCGCAACGGCGATGTCGGCGATCGTCGCATCTTCGGTCTCGCCGGAGCGATGGCTGATGATGGCGGTGTAATGCGCGCGCTTCGCCATTTCAATGGCGTCGAGCGTTTCGGTCAGCGTGCCGATCTGGTTCACCTTGATGAGGATCGAGTTGGCGACGCCGAGATCGATGCCCTTGGAGAGGAACTCGGTGTTCGTCACGAACAGATCGTCGCCGACGAGCTGGATCTTCTTGCCGAGCGTATCGGTCATGAGCTTCCATCCGTCCCAGTCGTTTTCGGCCATGCCGTCTTCGATCGAGATGATGGGATAGTTGTCGACCCACTTCTTCCAGTACGCGACCATCTGCTCGGCCGTCAATTTTTCCTTCGACGATTTGTAGAAGACGTATCCGCCGTCCTGATACATTTCGCTTGCGGCCGGATCGAGCGCGATGAAGACGTCCTTGCCCGGCGTGTAGTTGGCCTTCGTGATGGCTTCCATGATGACGTCGAGAGCTTCCTCGTTCGACTTCAGGCTGGGGGCGAATCCGCCCTCGTCGCCGACCGCCGTGTTGTAGCCTTTTTTCGAGAGCACGCCGCGGAGCGAATGGAACACTTCCGTGCCCATGCGGAGGGCTTCGGAGAATGTTTCGGCATTGGCCGGCACGATCATGAATTCCTGGAAGTCCACGTTGTTGTCGGCGTGGCGTCCGCCGTTGATGATGTTCATCATCGGTGTCGGCAGGATCTTCGCGTTCGTTCCGCCGATGTAGCGGTAGAGCGGCTGGCCGAAGAAGTTCGCGGCGGCCTTCGCCGTTGCAAGGCTGACGGCGAGCATGGCGTTCGCGCCGAGCTTGCTCTTGTTCGGCGTTCCGTCCAGTTCGATCATCATGTTGTCGATGCCGACCTGGTCGTCGGATTCGAAGCCGATGAGTTCGTCGGCGATGATGTCGTTCACGTTGTCCACGGCTTTCGTGACGCCCTTGCCGAGGTAGCGGCTCTTGTCGCCGTCGCGGAGTTCCACGGCTTCGTGTTCGCCGGTGGAGGCGCCGCTCGGAACCGCTGCGCGGCCGATGGTGCCGTCTTCGAGGACGACATCGACTTCAACAGTCGGATTGCCGCGTGAATCCAATATTTCGCGAGCCCACACATCTTCAATATATAGCATATGATCTCCTTTATCGTCTGTAGGTGATATGACTGATTTGGTTATAGTCGACACAAATTACGGCAAATTTTGCCTGAAAAGCAACGCATCTTGCATCCCACAGAAGAATGAAGTATTTTTACACTAGTTGACACACCCGCGCGTCCCCAACAGGCGCAGGGGCACACACACACGAGAAGCGTTTATGGCCGAGGGAACACCGCACATCCTGCTTGTGGAGGACGAGAAGAAGGTCTCCGCATTCATCAAGAAGGGGCTCGAGGAAGAGCAGTACGACGTGGAGACCGCGTGCGACGGGGAGAAGGCGAAGGTGCTCCTGCAGGCCGGCGCGTTCGACCTCGTCATCATGGACATCCTCATGCCGCGCAAGGACGGCCTGACGCTCCTCCAGGAGATGCGTCTGGAAGGCAACGCCACGCCCGTGCTCATGATCACCGCGAAAGGCTCGGTGGAGG
>JAVBYH010000048.1 GCA_030824175.1 Bacteroidota bacterium
ATGTTAGAGTGATCCCTCCGCTGTGCAGCTGTGCCGAATACCATCCGTGAAGGAGCTATATGCGCGCACACGATATGATCAGGCGATCTGTGATGGCCGTGATTATCCTCCTCTCCATATCCTACTATCATCTATACGCCGACACACCCGCAGCACTCGACACGGTCGTCCTTCAATTAAAGTGGCATCATCAATTTCAATTTGCCGGTTATTATGCCGCCGTCGAAAAGGGATTCTACAGGAACGAGGGGCTGCACGTCGTCATACGCGAGAGCACACCCGAACTCCCCGCATTGCCGACCGTCCTCAGCGGGAAGGCCGAATATGGAATCGCCGATACAGACATCCTCATCGGGTATCTGACGGGGAATCCCGTCGTTGCGCTCGCGGCGATCTGCCAGCACTCGCCGCACGCGTTCTTTTCGCTTCCCCCGTTGAACATTACGGATCCGAAAGATTTTATCGGACGGCGCGTGATGCTCACAGCAGACAACGGGCTCGCGCAGTTGCAGGCGCTCTTCCTCATGCGCAATCTGCCATTCGATTCAATCAAACAGGTTCCCCACAGTTATGACATCGAAGATCTCATCTCGGGCAGAGTGGACATCATTTCCGGATACGTTTCGAACGAATCATTCCAACTCCACCAGCGCGGATACCGGCCCAACGTCTTTCTGCCAGGCAATTACGGCATCGATTTTTACGGCGACGTACTTTTCACGACACAGCGCGAGATCGCCGACCATCCCGAGAGGGCCGCGGCATTCAGGCGCGCGAGCTTGCGGGGATGGGAATATGCGATGGAACACACCGAAGAATTGATCGGCTACATCGCATCGATGCCGTACGGGAGAAGGGAAAACACGCCCGAGAAACTCCGCTTTGAAGCGCAGGAGCTGCGGATGCTCATCCTTCCGGACGTCGTGGAGATCGGCCACATGGACATGGGCCGATGGGAACGGACCGCGGAGGCGTACGCGTCGGTCGGGACGATCAAAAAACCGTTCGATCTCTCGGCATTCATCCTGCATCCGAAGAATGACAGCAAACGCTATTGGCTCGAGTGGGCGCTCGGCATCATCGCAGTGCTGCTGATGGCGGGAACGGTGGTGCTTTTGTTGAACAGGCAGCTGCGGAAGATCGTGGCGGCACGCACAAGCGAACTCGAGACGAACAACAAGCGGCTGATTGCCGAGACGAAGGAGCGCACGCTCGCGCAGAAGAAACTCTCCGCCCTGCTCACAATTGCAGACAAGCTGATCGTCGCCAAATCGTTCAACGAGATCGGCAAGGCGATCTTCTACGGCCTCAGCGAATACGATCCTGAGGGAAAGCGCGGGGGCAAGCTCTCCGTCTATTTCGAGGACCAGGATCTTTACCGCATCGAATTCCTCGAACATCCGTCGAAGGATATCTATCCGACCAACACCGACTGCACGCTTGCAGACATCAAGTATTTTTCGAAGCTCGCGATCGACAAAAAAGGCACCGTACTCGTGGACGATACGCACGGCACGTTCGCCCGTGCGATCGATCCGACGCTCGGGAAGGTCGATCGCAGCACGCTCATTTTCATCCCCCTGTTCCACCAATCCGCGTTCGTCGGAATGTTCAGTTACTCACACAACGAACCTCATTCGCTCGACGAACAGTACATCAACCTGCTCGAGAGCATCGGCAAGTACGCGAGCATCGCGATCGGCGAACTGCTCGGCCTCAGGAAAAAGGAGATCGCCGAACACGCACTCATCATCTCCGAACGAAAATATCGCACACTCTTCGACGAGAGCCAGGACATGGTGTTCGAAGCCTCGCTCGACGGGAAGCTGCGTGAGATCAATCCCGCGGGGGTCTCGATCCTGGGATACGGATCGAGGGACGAGCTGTTGCAGATGAATGTGAGCGATGATCTGTTCGCGGATCCCCGGAACCGAGAGAGTATCATCTCGAGTCTGATGCAGAACGGGTATGTGAAGGATTTCGAGATCAGGCTGCGCACGAAGAACGGAAGCATCGTGATCCTCGAAGAAACGTCGACGGTGGTGAGGAACAGCGCGGGTGAAATCGAATCGTACCGGGGCATCGCACGCGACATCACCCGCCAGAAGATCCTCGAGGAGCAGCTGCTCCATGCGCAGAAGATGGAGAGTCTGGGCACGCTCGCCGGGGGTATCGCGCACGAGTTCAACAATGTGCTGGCGATGATCCTGCCATCGGCGGAAATGATCGCTGCGTCGACGGAGATCAAATCGAAGGCCACCGTCTATGTCGCGCGAATCATCGAAGCGGCGAACCGCGGGGCATCGATTGCGAAGCAGCTGCTTGTCTTCGCACGGTCCGAGAAGGGCGAATTCAAGCCGGTATCGCTGCAGCGGATCGTGCTCGAGGTCGGTTCGCTTCTGAATCACACGATCAACAAGGACATCGGCATACGCAGCGAGGTCACGGCGCAGAATACGATGATCCTCGGAGAGAACGGGTTGCTCCATCAGGCCGTGCTGAACCTGGCGTTGAACGCGAAAGATGCAATGCCGCATGGAGGAATGATCACACTCGGCCTTCACGACGCGCGGGAGGCAGAACTGCGGAAACTGTTTCCCGACTGCGACCCGGGGCCGTACCTGATCCTGCGCGTGAGCGATACGGGCGTGGGCATGGACGAGAAGACGCAGAATCGGATGTTCGATCCGTTTTACACGACGAAGGAGCCGGGCAAGGGCACCGGGCTCGGGCTTTCGATCGTGCACGGGATCGTCACGAATCACCGTGGCTACATCAACGTCGAGAGCACACAGGGCAGCGGGACGACGATATCGATCTATTTCCCGCGACTGCACGCGGACGTCGCGGCGCCCGTGCAGACGACGAACGGAAAAACGACCGGCGGCTCCGAGACCATCCTCGTGATCGACGACGAGGAGGCGATCCGCGATATGCTTGTCGACCTGTTGGAGACGCACGGGTATAACGTGATCACGGCCTGCAACGGGCTGGAGGGCATGGAGAAATTGAGGGAGCATTACAGAGACATCAGGCTTGTGCTGTCGGACCTGGGCATGCCGCAGATGAACGGCGAGCAATTTTTCACGGCGGCGAAGAACTTCGATCCGAACGTGCGGATCATCATTTCAACGGGGTATCTGAATCCGCTCATCAAGTCAAAGCTGCTGGGGCTGGGCGTGCACGACGTGGTGGCGAAGCCATTCAGCACCGAGATGCTGCTGCCGACGGTGCGCCGTGCGCTCGACAACCGCGGATAGGAAGTTTTTTTTTGCGGAAGGGCCGGTTGCCTCTTGCATTCGTAACCGAAATTTGCTATTTTTATGGACGTTCAACACGGGCGTTTAGCTCAGTTGGTTCAGAGCGTTCGCCTCACACGCGAAAGGTCATAGGTTCAAGTCCTATAACGCCCACT
>JAVBYH010000047.1 GCA_030824175.1 Bacteroidota bacterium
GAAGGCCTACGAGCAGTTCAAGGAACACAACGCCGGACATCGCGACGCCAACATCAAGAGCATCTTCTATTACGCCGTCTTCTATCCCGGCGTGGACCTCATCGGGGCCGTCTCCGTCGGCCTCATCATCTGGTACGCCGGCGGAAACGCGCTCGAGGGCACCGTCACCATCGGCACCGTCATGGCCTTCCTGCAGTTCAACGAGATGTTCTGGCGCCCGATACGCGACCTGTCCGAAAAATACAACATCATGCAAACGGCCATGGCGTCCTCGGAACGGATCTTCAAACTGCTCGACGACACGACGCTCCACCGCGAGCCGGAACACCCCGCGGCGCTGCCCGCCGTGAAGGGGAAGATCGAGTTCAGGAATGTCTGGTTCGCCTATACGGACGACCACTGGGTGCTGAAGAACGTGTCGTTCACGATCGAGCCCGGCAAGACCGTGGCCTTCGTGGGCCATACGGGCGCCGGCAAGACGACGATCATCAGCCTCCTCTCGCGCTTTTACGAAATCCAGAAGGGCGACATCTTCATCGACGACATCAACATCAGCCTCCTCTCGAGCGACGACCTCCGGCGCCACATCGCCGTCGTGCTGCAGGACGTGTTCCTCTTCTCGGGCGACATCAGGAACAACATCAGCCTCGGCAACACCGCGATCTCCGACGAGCGCATCCGCGGCGCCGCGCAGATGGTGGGCGTCGACGCGTTCATCCAGACGCTCCCTGGCAAGTACGGCGAGCAGGTGAAGGAACGCGGATCGACATTGTCGGTGGGGCAGAAGCAGCTTCTCTCGTTCGCCCGCGCGCTTGCCTACGACCCGTCGATCCTCGTGCTCGACGAGGCCACGTCGAGCGTCGACACCGAGACAGAACAGCTCATCCAGTCGGCCATCGACAGGCTCCTCACGGACCGCACGGCCATCGTCATCGCGCACCGCCTCTCGACGATCCAGCGGGCCCATACGATCATCGTCATGCACAAGGGCGAGATCAGGGAACAGGGAACGCATCAGGAACTGCTCGCACTCGGGGGCATCTATTATAAACTGTACCAGCTCCAATACAAAGAGCAGGAAACCGCATGACGCTCGCAGACGCGACATTCAGGAAAATTTTCGAACTCCACTCCGATGCGATCATCGTCATCGACCGGGAAGGCGCCGTCGTGGAATGCAATCCCGCCGCGTGCAAGCGCAGGAAGCTCCCCCGCGAGGCGGCCCGCACGGTCCGCGACGCATGGGGCGCAGCCGGCGACGAACTGCTTGCGCGAATGAACGCACAGAACGAAACAGCGGGCACGATACGGACGACGTTCATCTTTTCCCCCGGCGACACCATCCCCGCCGAGCTGAGAATCGTCCGGATCACCGAGGCGGGCGAGGAGCCGCGCCTCTTCCTCGTCACGGTGAAGGACATCTCGGAGCAGCGCCGGATCGAGCTCGACCTCCTGCGGTTCTCCGAGGTGACGCTCCACACGGTGAATCCCATTCAGATCACCGACGCCAACGGCAAGATCATCTACGTCAATCCGGCCTACGAACGCATCAGCGGCTACAGCAAGGAGGAATTGATCGGCCGGAATCCGAATCTCCTCAAGAGCGGCATGCACGACCGGGAGTTCTGGGAGAAGATCTGGACGCGGATCCTCAGCGGCAAGGAGTGGGTGGGACAGCTGCAGAACCGGCGGAAAGACGGCGCCGTCTTCCATTCGGAGGTCGTCATCTCTCCGATCCTCGACGAGAACAAAATGGTGATCGGTTTCGTCGGCGCACACCGCGACATCACCGAACAAAAGCAACTGGAGAAGCAGCTCGTCCGCTCGCAGAAAATGGAGACCTTCGGCACGCTCGCCGCCGGCATCGCGCACGAAGTGGGAAACCCGCTCACCTCGATCTCCTCCATCGTGCAGGTCATCCAGCGCACGACGAAGGACGAGTTCGCGCGCGAAAAACTCGAGCTCGTCAAGAACCAGATCAACCGCATCACAAAGATCATCCGCGAGCTGGTGGACTTCTCGCGGCCGTCCGCCTACGAGATCAAGAAGACGGATGTGAACAACGTCATGCGCGACGCGCTGAACATCGTGCAGTACGGGAAGAAGGTCCAGCACATCACATTCAAGGTTCAGCTCTACGACGACCTCCCTCATATCGCCGTCGTCTCCGACCAGCTCGTCCAGGTCTTCCTGAATATCCTCATGAACGCCGTCGACGCGTGCGGCACGGAGCAGCACGCCATCGGCGTCACCAGCCGCCTCTGCGACAAGTCGATCGAGATCGTCATCCGCGACGACGGGCGCGGGATCGAGAAAGAAGATATTGAAAAAATCTTCGATCCGTTCTTCACGACGAAGGAAGTCGGCAAGGGGACGGGACTGGGTCTGTGGGTGAGCCTCGGTATCGTCAAGAATTTCGGCGGCGACATACAGGTGTCGAGCGAAGTCGGCCAGGGAACAAAATTCACGATCTCATTGCCGTTGAAAGGGAGCCTCCATGAATGAACGCATCTTAGTGGTCGATGACGAAGAGATCATCCGCGACTCCATCGGCTACATCCTGGAGAAGGAAGGGTATAAGGTGTCGAAGGCGGCAAACGGCGCGATCGCATACGAGATGCTCTCGAGATCCGAATTCGATCTCGTCATCACCGACATCGAGATGCCCCAGCTGCGGGGCATCGAGCTCCTCGAAAAGATCTCGGTGCGCTCCCCGCAGACGTTCGTCATCATCATCACCGCCTACGCCTCCATCGAGACGGCGATCGAGGCGCTCCGCAAGGGCGCCTTCGACTATATCCTCAAGCCCATCGAGTTCGACGACATGCTGCTGCGCGTGAAGAAGCTCTTCGAACACCGTGCCCTCGCGCAGGAAAATGCCATGCTCCGCAAGGAGTTGAACCGGCAGTACGACTTCCACCATATCATCGGCCACAGCGCCGCGATGAAGAAAGTGTTCGACACGATCGAAAAGGTCGCACCGAGCGACGGCACGGTGATGATCACCGGCGCCAGCGGCACAGGCAAGGAGCTCGTGGCGCGCGCCATCCATTACAACAGCAAGCGGAGCCGCAATCGGTTCGCCGCCATCAACTGCGGCGCGATCGTCGAAACGCTCTTCGAAAGCGAACTCTTCGGCCACAAGAAAGGCTCCTTCACCGGCGCCGTCGCCGACAAGGACGGCATGCTCAAGGTCGCCGAGGGCGGCACCCTGCTCCTGGACGAGATCAGCGAGATGCCCTTCCAGCTCCAGGTGAAGCTCCTCCGCGCCCTCGAGCAGAAAGAGATCACGCCCGTCGGAAGCAACGATCCCATCGCCATCGATGTGCGCATCATCGCGGCCACCAACCGCAACCTCCGCGAAGAGGTGGCGCACAACCGGTTCCGCGAGGACCTCTTCTACCGGCTCAAC
>JAVBYH010000409.1 GCA_030824175.1 Bacteroidota bacterium
GTCTTGTGGTACTGTTTGGCCGGCGCGGGTCGTTCCTCGGGCCGTACCGTCTCCTGTGCCGCGGGCTGACGGAGCGGCTGACTCACCGGCTCCGCAGCCGCTGCGTTCCGTCGTTCCGGCGTGTGGAACGCGTGCGGCTGTTCCACGGTGATCATGGGCTCAAATTCCGCGAGGCGCTCGTCGCCCTTGTAATAGACGCGCTCAAGGAAGAGTCCCGAGGGCGGCGCCGTAAGGGGCGCGGCCGCGTTCGATTTTTCGGCGAGCATCTGCTCGACTTCCTTGATGGACATTTTACCGCGTGCGACTTCGGCGAGCACGCCGACGATCTGCCGTACCATCTTCCAGAGGAAATGGGAGCCGACGATGCGGATGAGGATAAGGTCGCCTGCCTCCTTGATCTGGATGCCCTCGACGAGGACCTTCATCGATTTCTCCTCCTCGTCGTCCGCAGTGAAGGACTGGAAGTTCTTCATCCCCTGGAAGAGCGCGGCGGCGCGCGTCATTTGCGCGAAATTCAGTTCGTCCCTGATCCACCATACGAAGCGCTTGCCGAAGGCGGTGCGGCGGCGCGAGATCTGATACATGTAGCTGCGCGCGACCGCATCGTGGCGGGCGTGGAAGTTCTTATGGGCTTTCTCGACCTCGATGATGTTGATGTCCGCCGGCAGCGCGTCGTTGAGTTTCATGCGGATGATCTCGGGGCCCAGCATCGTGTCCGCCTCGAGATGTGCCACCTGATAGAGCGCGTGCACGCCGGCGTCTGTGCGTCCCGAGCCGTAGAGCTCGAAATCGCCGCTCTTCAGGATCGTCACGAGCGCATTGTGGATGTCGCCCTGCACCGTGCGCGCGTTCTTTTGAATCTGCCACCCGCTGTAGCGCGTGCCTTCGTACTCGAGAAAAATTTTAAATCGCGCCATAGGTATCGTGTGTGTGTGTCAAATGAAAAAAAAAATGAATGCACTAATGTACGATTCATTCGGTGAATGCACAACGACGGGGCGGGCAATATTGCATTTCATCGTGAATATTCCGTACACTGCACGCTGCGCATACGCGGCGCGCGCGGAACCTCATTTATCACCGGGAATTTTATGCAATCGTGGAAAACACTCAAGCGGTCACTCATCCTGGACCATAGCAAATGGCTCTCCGTCGAAGATCACACAATTCAGCTTCCCGACGGGAAGAAAATCGAGAAATGGCCGTGGGTCATCTCGCCCGATTTTGTGAATGTGGCGGCCGTGGACGAGAACCGCAATTTCCTGCTGTTCCGCCAGGTAAAGTACGCAGTTGAAGGCGTTTCGCTGGCGCCGGTGGGTGGCTACATCGATCCGGGCGAGACGCCGCTCGTGTGCGCCAAACGCGAACTGAAGGAGGAGATGGGATGCGAGGGCGCGGAGTGGGTGGCGTTGGGAAGCTTTCCGGTGGACGGCAATCACGGGTGCGGCACGGCCCACGTTTATCTTGCCCTGGGGGTGAGGAAGCTGTTCGAGACGACAGCGGACGACCTCGAGGAGCAGGAGCTGATCTCGCTCACACAGGCCGAGGTGCGGGCGGCGCTCATGCGTGGAGAGTTCAAGGTGCTTTCCTGGTCCGCCGCAATGGCGCTGGCACTGCTGGCGCTCGAGGACCTTTAAAACACGCGAGGCGGGACGATGTCCCGCCTCGCGGCGTTGCTGAAGCTGCGTAGTGCTTAGAATTTGAAATCGACGCCGAGATCGAGCGCGCCATAGCTGAGCGAGCCGTAGCCGATCGAGGCACGAATGGCCATCGTCGGGGAGATCCAGTAGCGTGCGCCGCCCTGTGCGTTCAGCACCAAGCCGCCTGCCGACGGTGACGCCCAGTTGTAACCGCCCGGACCGTCGTAGCTGACGGATGCGCTGTTGTATCCGAGAACGAGACCAGCCCAGGGATCGATCTTGCTGCCTGCATCCATCTTAAAGTGATAGTTGCCCTGCAGGCCGATGAGGATGTTCGTATATTTCCACGAATAGTCTTCGCCGCCCCATCCGCCGAAATCTTCGCTGTATCCCCAGTAACGGAACACGCCGCCGATACCGACCATGCCGAAATCCATTTTCATTCCATATTCATAGTTGGCGCCGAACTGCAACGCGGATCCTAAAAATGACAGACCGATTGACGGACCGACATAGCTTTTGCCTGCTTCGAAATATGTCTGGCTTGTGGAAACCGTAGGCATGGCCAGGAAAATCGCCAGCGCTGTAACGAGTAATACTCTCTTCATCGAACACCTCGCATTGAGTTTGTGAATATAGTTGATTGGTTGAACGATCGTAAGTTCTCTGCCATTCGACCTGCTCGCAGTTCGCGATTCGTCAAATCTACGATACTTGGTTATGAAAGTCAACAGAGTGAGGCGTGAGTCGGACGAAATTGCGCCTCTTTGCCTGCGCAATCCCGTGTGCTGTGTTCCACGTCACATCATCCGGCGTTCGCTTGTGCTTCGGCACCCGGTAACAACAGTACTTCGTCCGCCGTCAGCGTGCGATGGTCGCCGGGTCGAAGTTGGCCGATGCCCACATCGCCGATACGGGAGCGCACAAGACGCAGCGTCGGATGACCGACGGCTGCCGTCATCTTCCTCACCTGACGGTTCCTGCCTTCGCGGAGCGTGAGCTCGATCCATGCCGTCGGCACGGTCTTCCGGAACCGGATGGGCGGCACGCGTCCAGGAAGCTCCGGCTCTTCCGTAAGGAGCAAGGCGTCCGCCGGCAGCGTTTTTCTATTTTCGATCACGACGCCGGCGCGCAAGCGCATCATCTCTTCGTCCGTCGGCACGCGCTCGACCTGCACGAGGTACGTTCTCCGGTGCCCGAATCTGGGTTCCAGCAGCGCGTGTTTCACTTTATTGTCGTCGGTCAGCAGCAGCAGTCCCTCGCTGTCGTAATCGAGCCTGCCGGCCGGGTACACCGATTTCGGGAACGGCCCGAAATCGGCGAGCGTTTGTTTGCCGCCTTCACGCGTGAATTGCGACAGCACGTTGAACGGTTTATAAAAAAGAATGTATGTGTGGCGCGAGTGCGGCATCGTTATCGTATCGCGTCGTTGAAAAAGCGCACGAACGGTGTCGCTTCGGCGAAGATCTTCGTCGCATCCGTGAGGAACTTCGGTTTCACGATGACGTCGTCGGTGAGCGTGACGCCGACAAAGAACTGCTTCAGCTTCAGGTACTCGGCCATCGGATGATCGGCGGCGAAGCCCGTCGGCACGCGCTGGAGGCGGTTGCCGTCGAGTGTGCCGAAGCGCTTGATGAATTTCTTATCATTGATGATGGAGAGAAACTCATCGGACCGATCGGCGATGGCCGCGCGGATTTTCTTGATCTGCGTGCCGTCGGGAATGTAGATGCCCGCGCCGAGGAACACCTCGCC
>JAVBYH010000095.1 GCA_030824175.1 Bacteroidota bacterium
GCGGCGTAGACCTCGTTCTCCTCGGAGGAATATTCGATCCGTCCGGCGATGTTCTCGACGCGCGCCTTCGCGCGCTCGTAGCCCTGGCGCTTCGATGAAAGTTCGTTCAACAGCGCGATGACCTTGTCCTGCTGGGCCTTGACCTCCGCCTTCTTCGCGTCGACCTGGACGGTGACTTCGTCGAGCTCGGCCTTCTTTGCGGCGTAGTGGGCGGCCGAGGCTTCCACCTTCCGGGCTGTCTCGTCGATCGCAAGCTTCACCTCGTCGACGCGCGTCTGGAGCTCGATCTCCTGCTCGTGCAGCTCGACCTTTTCGCGTTCATAGCGTTCGATGGCGTCATTCAACGCGATCGTGCGTTCGGAATTCTTCACCCGATGCTGCTGCGACATGTTGATGCGCTGCTGCTGCTCGGTGACCTCAACCTGCGCCTCGGCGAGCCGGTCCTCGAGCTCCCCGAGTTCAGAGCGGAGCGAATCGAGCATCGCCTCCTCGCCCGAGAGGTCGGCGGATAATTTGTTCTTTTCCTCGAGCGTCACCTCGAGCTGTTGGCGAAGCGGGCCGATCTGGCCGAGCACATGCGCGTAGTCGTGCTCGTAGAGATCGACCTCGAGCGTCTTGAGCTGCTTGGAGACGATGTTGTACTGTTCGGCCTTGTTGGCCTGGCGTTCGAGGGAATTGACGGCCTTCAGCACTTCCTTCACGATGTCGTTCACCCGGTTCAGGTCCGCCTGCACGGAGTCGAGCTTCCGGAAGGCGTCCTTGCGGCGGTGCTTGTATTTCGTGACGCCGGCTGCCTCCTCGAAGAGGCGGCGGCGCTCGTCCGTGCGGTCGCTGAGGATGATCTCGACCATCTTGAGCTCGATGACGGAGTACGCATCGGACCCCATGCCCGTGTCCATGAAGAGGTCCTTGATGTCCTTCAACCGGCAGAGCGTCTTGTTCAGGTAATACTCGCTTTCGCCGGAGCGGTAAACGCGGCGGGTGATGGTGACCTCCGAATATTCGGAGGGGAGGATCCCCTTGGTGTTCTGGATGGTGAGCGACACCTCGGCCATGCCCGTGGCCTTGCGGGCCTTCGTGCCGTTGAAGATGACGTCCTCCATCTTGTCCGAGCGAAGCGTGCTGGCCTTCTGTTCGCCGAGCGCCCAGCGGATGGCGTCGACAACGTTCGTCTTGCCGCAGCCGTTCGGGCCGACAATAGCCGTGATGCCCGAATCGAAGGACAGGCCGACCTTGTTCGCGAAGGATTTGAACCCTATTATTTCAATGTTTGATAGATACATAGTCCAGCAGTCTCTCGTCCGGCGCCGTCAGCGCATCGAAGGAAGCACCATTGTGAAAAAAAAGTCGATGAACGCAGCGGTAGAGAAAAAATGATCGTATGCCACAAACGCGCCGCCGAGGATCACGGACACGACAAGGAATGTCACCGCGTAGGCTTTCACCGGCAGCACGTCGTAGATGACGGCCATGCCCTTGACGATGCGGAAGAAGATCCACACGAAGATCAGGGCACAGAGCAGGAGCACGGGCGTGACGTACGCCTCATTCTCCATGACGCGGTAGAGGATCATGCCGAGGGGGATGAAGACGATCCACGGAAGCGTGGACCAGACGGACACCGCGTACGAGTGATAGAGCGTGACACGCGCCTTGATGAAAAACGAGAAGGCCTGGATGAGCAGCGTGACGATATAGAACCACACGAACATGAAGCCGGACACGACGATGATGCAGTACGGGGCGTTCCATGTGAGCTGGATGGCCGCATACTTTGCCCCGTCGGTGATAAGCAGATGCGTGAGCATGTAATCGAACGCCGGGTTCATCCGGAAATGGTAGATGATGCTCGAGAAAATGATGGCGAACGTGACCGAAACGATCACCACGAGCAGCGTGGAATGGATCGGCGACAGGAGGCGCTGGTCGCGGACGTCCGCGAAAAAATTATACGGGCGGAACAGCGCGCGGAAGACGCTCTCGCGGAACCGGCGGTTCGAGTTGATGAGCCATGCGAAGATGATGAGCAGGACGAGACCGACGAGCACGTACGACACAGGCGACTGCGGAGAGGCTGTGCCGATCGGGAGGGCGAGCGATTTTTCGCCGAGGTACATCGTGCGGACAACGTCGTACGCGACCTTTTTCTCGCGCGTGATCTCGACGATGCCTGCGGTCATGAGTTCGGGGATCTGGAGGCGTACGGTGAGGATGGGACGATCGCCCCGCCAGTCGTTGAACGCCCAGACGACGCCGCCGGCGACGCCGGATTCACGGATCACGTTGTACCGCTGGAGCAGATGACGGGCCTGCGCCTCCTGGGACATCGGATCGCTGTAGCCGTTGCGATTGCCCTGTTCGATCTCTTTTCCGTAGCGGGCGACGATGACGGGCTGGTCCGGATGCGATGCGGCCCATTCGGCGAGCATCGCGCGGAACTCCTTTACCTCGCGCGCGGCGATAGACACCGCGGCGATATCGGCGAACCGGGAGCCGTCCGTCTTCGATCCGAAGCGCGAGATGCTGTACGTGAGACGGCCGTCGGTATCGCGCACGATCCGGTGGAGGTGGGCGATGAGACTATGCTCGTCGGCACCGGATTCCTGCACGCCGTCGCCGATTCCCCATGCCATGACGCTGGGATGATTCCTGTCGCGCTGGATCATTTCGCGGAGATAATTTTCGGCGAGCTGTCTGAAATTGTCGAGCGACGCGATCTTCTCGGGAATCTCGGCGAGCGGCGCATCCTCCATGACGAGCAAACCGTACTGGTCGCACAGGTCGAGCACGTACGGATGCGGCGGATGAAACGCGAAGCGCACGCAATTGGCGCCGAGGTTCTTGATGAGCGCGATGTCTTTTTCCATTTCCCCGTACGACAGCGATGCGCCGTGCGACGGGGAATCTTCCATCCATGCCACGGCGCGTACGGTGACCGGTGAACCGTTGAGGAGAATCCGGTTCTTCTGCACGGCAAGCGTGCGGAAACCCGTGACGGTACGCGTTTCGTCGATGATGCGTCCGTCGGCTGCAGTGAGTACGGCCTTCACCGTATAGAGCTCGGGAGTGTCGATGCCCCACACTTTCGCGCCAAGGGTGAGCGGGATCCTCACCGGCACGTCCTTGTTGACCACGGGAGTGAACGAGGTGGTTCCGCGGCCGACGACGGCCCCGCTGCTTTTTTCGATCACCTCGACGGCGAGCTGCGAGCCCGCGGTCGTCCCGGAAACGAGCTCCTCGCGGCCGGTGACATTCGCCGTGACGACGATCCGGACGCCGCGCGCGTCGATCGATTCGGTCTCGACGATGAGATTGTCGAC
>JAVBYH010000164.1 GCA_030824175.1 Bacteroidota bacterium
TCACTGTATTCTCGTACGCCTCGTCGGCGAACGCGTCGAGTTCCTGCTCCTCCTCGCTCTTCTCCTCCCCGATCTCGTCCTCGAGTTCGGCGAACGCCTCTTCTGCGTGTATCTTCGGCGTGCGGATCGTCATGTCCTTGATGCCGTGCCGCTGCACGACATGCGCCATCTCGTGCGCGATGAGTGCGGCAAGTTCGGCCTCGTTCGTGCAGCGCCGTATGAGCCCGCGCGTGATGAAGATGTAGCCGCCCGGGCAGGCGAACGCATTCGCCTTCTCGTCGGCGAGAATCGCCACGCGGAACGCCACGTCGTACGCGCGCGTGTATTTGGCGAGATAGTTCGCGATCATGTTCGCATAGGCGGTGGACACCTTGTCGTTCACCAATCCCTGCGCCGCCACACGCTGGGCGATGCCGAGGCCGATGGCCTCCTCATGAAACTGCAGGTCGAACGGTTTTTCAACGGACATGTGTCCGCGGAACTCCTCGACGGGGAAGCTGTGCTCGAAGCGCGTCATCTCCTGTTCGTCGAACGCGCGCGATTCGTACTTGTTCAGCGCCGGTTCCTCGTCGGTGCCTTCGGGTACGTATTTTTTGGCGAATCCCTTCACGGCCGCCGCAAGCTCCGCGCGCGACGCCCGCGAGCTCGTCGTGCCTTTCGTGAGCCCCTCGTTGCGCGCGGTGCTCCGTTTCGCGAAACTGTTCTCCGACAGCCAGCCGACCGCCTTCCCCGCCTTCACCTTCAGCCAACTCCCCTTGTGCTCGAGCACATTCACGGCCGCCTGTGCCTCGATCGTTCCGATCACGTCGTAGTACGATGCGGGCCCCTCGCGGAGATAGTTCACGGGCTGCGTCGTCTTCATCTGTTCGGCGGCGCATACCGCCGAGACACAGAACGCAAGCATGAGTATGATTTTTTTCATCGAGCCCTCCATAAAATGAATACATACAACGGAAACGCTACTTCGCCTTCATCGTGTACACGCCGTCCCAGTCGGACGGGGGCGGAGCCGCCATGAAGTCGCTGCACCGCTCCTCATAGACGGCGCATGCAGCATCCCCGCTCAGCATGGCTGATGCCGCACGGAACAGCGCGATCGCCTCGGTCCATTGCTGGCGCCGGTAGCATGCGAGCGCATCGCGGAATGCCTCCACGGCGGCGATTGCCTCCGGCGTCGCCTCGGCGAGCGTGCAGACGATCTCGAATATCTTGATCGGTTCCTTCTTCCCCTTCACGCGTATGAGGTCCAGCTCGCGCAGCAGAAATTCCCCCGCGGCCGCCGCTGCGGTGAACTCGCTTATCATGAGCGATGTGCCGTAGAATTTGTTCACGCCTTCAAGCCGTGAGGCGAGATTCACCGTGTCGCCGATCGCCGTATACTCCATGCGGAGGCTGCTGCCGATGCTGCCCACGATCATCCTCCCGGTGTTGACGCCGATGCGCGTTGAGAACACGGGTTCGCCCTTCGCACGCGCTTCGCGCGTGATCCGCTCGATCGAGCGGTGGAACTCGTACGCCCCCCTGCACGCCTGGAGCGCATGGTCCTCGCTCCTGACCGGAGCGCCGAAGAGCACCATCACCGCGTCACCGATAAATTTATCAATTGTCCCGTTGTATTTCAAATAGATTTTCGTGGCGCCCGCAAAGTACTCGTTGAGAAATGCGACGAGTTCCTTCGGCGTTTTCGTCTCGGAAATGGAGGTGAATCCCTCGATGTCCGAGAACAACACGGTGGCCTCGACCTCCACGCCGCTCACTCCGGCGTCGTCGTGGCTCGCCGCCAGCTGCTCGACGATGTGGGGATTCACATACCGGCCGAACATTTTTTGCATCTGCCGTTTCGCGCGGCCTTCGGTGGCATAACTCCACCCGAGCGAGATCACGAATGTCATCACGACGGTGCTCATCGGAAACACGACGGGCAGCAGGTAGAGAACGCGCGCAAAGAGTTCGAACGAGACGAACCAATAGACGATAAGCATCCCCGCTGCCGCCGCGGATACCGTCCAGACCTTCAGATCGTGCGCGGCGATGAATCCGATGAGAAGCGTCAACGCGATCGCTACGGCCCACACCGCCTCCGTCGTCGCCGGCCGCACGATGTCGCGCTGCAAAAAATTGGAGAGCGCGGTGGCGTGGATCTCCACACCCGGGTACGGCTCCTCCGATGTAAAGGGCGTCGTGCGCAGGTCGAGCAGTCCCGGCGCATTCGCGCCCACGAACACGATCTTGTCCCTGAAGACCCCCTTCGGCACATCCGGGAGCATGCCCTGCGTCTCCTTCATCGCGCTGACGATGACGGCATGGATGGAGTAATAGGTGAAGACGCCATCGGGGCCACCCTTCCCATAATAATAGAGGAGGAATGGAGACGTCAGCGCCGGCATCGCGCCGAAATGGACGTTCCTGTACACCTCGAACGAGAGCGTGTAGAAGGGACGGCCGAGATAGTCGTACACAAGTGGCAGATGCCTGCAGATGCCGTCCTCATCGGGGAAGAAATTCACGACGCCGACGCCGGCCGCGGCCTGCTGGAACTCCATGAGCGGCGCGTACGTCTTGTCGAACCGGTACTGCGCGGCCGTCTCGACCGGCACCGCCGCCGGCACGGCGATGAGCGTGTCGCCCGCCTGGTCCGCATCTTCGGCGACAGTCAATTGTGCGCCGAGATACACGCGCCTGCCCTCCCGAATGGATTCGGCGAACAAACGGTCGTTGTCCGCTCCAACCGAACTTGCACGGTCCTCATCGGGCTCGTTGAAATGGAAATCGTAGACGAGCGCCTTGGCTCCCCCGTCCATCACGTATTTCGTCGCGAGCGCATAGAAGTCGCGGGGCCACGGCCAGCTTGTGTGCCGCTTCTTGAAATACTGCAGGCTGTTCTGATCGATGGTGAGGATGACGATGGACGTGTCCGCCGTCCTGTGGTGGCGCGAGTATTTCAGGCGCAGATCGTACGCGGAGAGTTCGGTCGAGCGGCCGAGATATGTGATGCTGAAGAGCCAGGCGCAGAGCATCCCCATCGCCGCCGAAACGAGGAAGCGCACTTTTTTCGTGAACAGGTATCGCCGAAGTGTGTCGTTGACGGCGCGCGGCATAGGATTGCGAAGGATGGAGCACCCCCCCGGTGAGGCTCGAATGAGACGATTTTCATGAAGAACGGAATATTTTCCGTGAAATGCAACCGGCGAACAGGAGAAGGTATCACGAGGCCGGTTTTCGCGCGATCGTAAAAATTCGATCCGCACGCAGTTCGAAACCGTACGGATCGCGCTGTTCGAGCACCTCAATGATGAGGCCCGCTGCGAGATGATACTCTC
>JAVBYH010000355.1 GCA_030824175.1 Bacteroidota bacterium
GAGTTTGAGATGTCTAAGGCGCGCGAGAAATATTCGAAGGAGATTGCCGTATCCGCCAACGACCGCATCCGGCAATTTCTCGTGAAGCGGCGGATCGCCTTCACTCCTTCCACCGACGTGGAATCGGAAGACGGCTGGCAGCCGGCGAGTCCCGCGACCGTTTTGAAATTTACCGCGGCCGGATATTTTTTCGCACGTGACCTCTACGCAAAATACGAGGTCCCGATCGGGCTCATCAACTGCAGCTACGGCGGCACGCCTGCCGAAGCCTGGATGAGCGCGGATGCGCTGAGGGAGTTTCCGGCATATCATGCGAAGGCGATCGAATACAGGAACACGGCGAAGGTGGACAGCATCACAATGCGTGACAAAAAATTGGTCGCGAACTGGTACGGCGTCGTCGACCGCGCGGACAGCGGGCGCATGCAGCGATGGTCCTCGCTCTCGTACGATGCGTCGTCGTGGAGCAGCATGCCGATGCCGAACTTCTGGCAGACACAGGGACTGAAGGATGTGGACGGCGGTGTCGTCTGGTTTAAAAAGGAGATCGAGCTCTCCTCCGCCCAGGCGGTGAAGAATGCGACACTGCGCCTGGGGTGCATCATCATGAAAGACTCCACCTTTGTGAACGGCACGTTCGTGGGGAGCATCTCCAACAAATATCTTCCGCGGTCATATGCCGTCCCCGGATCGCTGCTCAAGGCCGGGAAGAATGTCATCACCGTCCGCGTGCTCAATGAAAGCGGCGACGGTGGATTCATCAAGGACAAGCCGTACACGATGGAAATTGGCGGAACAAATATCGATCTTACTGGCCCATGGAAGTACAGGCTCGCCGTCCGCACGGCGTCGCTGAAAAGGGACGACGTGACGAGGTTCCAGGGGCAGGGATCGTCGATGTACTACGGCATGCTCTCGCCGCTCGCGGGATACGGCGTGAAAGGCTTCCTCTGGTACCAGGGCGAGTCGAATGTGAGCCGCGCGAATGAATACCGCACACTGTTACCAGCGCTCATCACAAGCTGGCGGAAGGAGTGGAAGCAGGGCGATGTGCCGTTCCTCTACGTGCAATTGGCGAACATCAATGAGCCCAAGGCGGAGCCGGCCGAGAGCAAACTGGCCGAATTGCAGGAGGCGCAGGTACTCGCGCTTTCCCTGCCGAACACGCGCATGGCGGTCGCCAACGATATCGGCGAATGGAATGACGTTCACCCGCTGAACAAGGCGGAGGTAGGCCGGCGCCTGGCGCTGGCCGCGCAAGAACTTGTCTACAAGGAAAAGAACGTCGTCTCGTCGGGTCCGCTCTACCGTTCCATGACGGTGGAGGGATCGAAGATCGTCCTCGCGTTTGCGCACGTCGGCGGCGGACTCATCGCCAAAGGCGGCGGCGATCTGAAATATTTTTCTATAGCAGGCGCGGATAAAAAATTCGTCTGGGCGAAGGCGACGATTGCCGGCGACAAGGTCGAGGTGTGGAACGACTCGGTCACGTCGCCTGTCGCGGTGCGCTATGCGTGGGCGGACAATCCCGTCGGCGCGAATCTCGCGAACAAGGAGGGATTCCCGGCATCGTGTTTCCGAACGGACCGGTGACGGATGGAATTCACACTGCCATCCCGGGATGAATGAACTCTCATTTTACACACACGACAATGAAAATGGCACTCGTCTGTCTCTTCGTCTTCTGCATCGTCGAGGCTCAGGCACAGCAGTGGAAGCCTGCAGGAGATAAAATCAAAACCGCATGGGCGGACTCCGTGGATCCCGCGGACCCCTTGCCGGAATATCCGCGCCCTCTCCTCGCGCGCGATGCGTGGCGGAATCTGAATGGATTGTGGGACTATGCGATTCTCCCGAAGGGCGCCGGCATCCCGCAGACATTCGACGGAAAAATTCTCGTTCCCTTCGCCGTCGAATCCGCCCTCTCCGGTGTGCAGCGCTCCGTCGGGGAGGCGCAAGAACTTTGGTACCATCGGACATTCGCAATTCCGCCTGAGTGGGATAACAAACGAGTGCTTTTAAATTTCGGCGCGGTGGACTGGAAGGCCGACGTGTGGATCGACGATGTCAAGATCGGGTCGCATACGGGAGGCTACACGCCGTTCAGTTTCGACATCTCGCCGTATGTCGCACCTCGCGGTATGCACAAGCTGACGGTCCGTGTATTCGATCCCTCGGACAAAGGCTATCAGCCCCGCGGCAAGCAGGTCGACGCCCCGGGCGGCATCCATTACACCTCGGTCACGGGCATCTGGCAGACAGCCTGGATGGAGCCTGTGAACGCCGACCACATCCGTTCGATAAAAACGGTGCCGAACATTTCGGGGAAGAATTTTGCAATGACTGTCGAAACGGACGCGGCGCTGCCGTCGGACATCATTGAAGTGAAGGTCGTCGAGAACGGCACCGTGGTGGGGACCGCACGAGCGATCCCCGGCCAGGAAATGATCGCCCCCGCCCCCTCCGGAAAATTATGGAGCCCGGAATCTTCCTTCCTCTACACGTTTGAACTCTCGCTGAAACGGAACGGCGTGGAAATCGACAACGTGAAGAGTTATGGCGCGTTGAGGAAAATCTCCATGAAACGCGACCAGTCGGGCATTACACGCCTTCAGCTCAACGACAGGGAGTATTTTCAGTTCGGCCCGCTCGATCAGGGGTGGTGGCCTGACGGCTTGTACACGGCGCCCACCGACGACGCCCTCCTGTTTGACATCAAAAAAACGAAGGACCTCGGCTTTAACATGATACGGAAGCACGTGAAGGTCGAACCCGCCCGCTGGTACTATCACTGCGACCATGAAGGCGTCCTCGTCTGGCAGGACATGCCCAGCGGAGACAGGCTCGTCTCGTCACGTGGCGACCGGCTCCCGCAGTGGCAGCAGCGTGGATTCTTTTCCGGAATGGAGTTGCAGCGTTCCCTGGCATCGGAGGAGGATTTCCGGCGCGAGTGGAAGGAGATCATGGACCTGCTGTATTCGAATCCGTGCGTCGTGATGTGGGTTCCCTTCAACGAGGCATGGGGACAGTTCAAGACCGCCGAGATCGCCGACTGGACGAAGACGTACGATCCGTCGCGTCTCGTGAATTCGGCAAGCGGAGGAAATCACTATCAGTCGGTCGGCGACATCCTCGACACGCATAAATATCCCGAGCCGGATTTTCCGATGTTCGACGGTGCGAAGGCGAGCGTGCTCGGCGAATACGGCGGCATCGCGCTCGTGCTCGAGGACCATCTATGGTCGAAAGAGAAAAATTTCGGATACGTCCAGTATAAAACCTCCGACGAGGTCACCGATGCGTATGTGCGGTT
>JAVBYH010000110.1 GCA_030824175.1 Bacteroidota bacterium
GCAAGCGACGCGAAGAACAAGAGACGCGCCTTCTTCTGCGACGTCGCACCCGAAATGGATCGGGCGAAATGAATGCCATAGCCGAGGAAAACAAGACCGATGGCTATCGCGCCGTAAAGGTACGGCAGCGCCGCCAAACCGACGATATACGGCAAACAGCCGATGAACAGAAGTATAACCAGATTGATGATGACGTGTCCGATGATCTTCGCGCCTGACGCATCGATCGTTGAGAGCAGTTTGAATCCGCCTTTCGAGTAATCATTCCTGTAGAGCCAGGCGAGGGCATAAAAATGGGGCATCTGCCAATAATACACGATGGCGAAGAGCGTCATCGCCGGAATGGAAATTTCATTCCGCACGGCGGTCCAACCGATGAGGGCCGGCAGTGCACCGGGGATGGCCCCCACGATCGTTGAGACGGACGAAATCTGTTTGAGCGGCGTATACACCCCGATATACGATCCTATCGTCGCTGCTGTGATGAACGCTGAAAGCGGATTCACGAAGACGGCGAGAAGCGCGATGCCGAGGATTGATATACCCATGCCAAAAGCAAGGCCTTCGCGCGGGAACAGCCTTCCCGACGCCAGCGGCCGATGCTGTGTGCGTTTCATTTCGGCGTCACGCTGTCGTTCGAAATACTGGTTCAGCGCCCCCGCCCCCCCGCCGGCGAGAAGAGTTCCAATTGAGAGCCAGACGAACAGGAGCACAGGAAAAGCCTCACCCGTCGGGAGCGCCAGATATCCGCTCGCGACCGCACTGAAAACGGAAAGCGTCGTCAGTTCGGGCTTCATAAGCATCAAATAATCGGAGAACATCTTCGTCGTTGTGCGGTGCGAATCTGAGGCGATTCCATGTGAAGACATTAGCGGTTCCCCTCTGGGGAAAAGTTTTTTTAAATGTAAATCCTGATCCTAATCGCTGTACCCCCCTTCGGGGTTTGGGCGAGATAAATCTCGCCCTACAAAAAGCACGAACAGAAACAGGTCGAGATACATATCGCCCTGTATAAAACACAACAGGCTGATCGTTTGCGTGATCAGCCTGTTGTCGTGTTAAAGCAGTTTCTGTGCCGCCTCTCGAAGGTCCTTCTTCGTGATGAATTTCCTGACGAGAGGAAACAGGATCTGGTTTTCCGTGTGTATGTGGTTCACCATCAGCGTCACGATCTCATCAACGGCCTCGCACAGCTCGATCAGCGCGATCTCGTCGTCGTGGCTTTCGTCCAGGGCCCCGATGCCGTGCCGGAGCTTCTTGTACACCTTGCCGAGCCGGATGTGATCCTCCCGCAGCACGGCGGTCGGCCCTTCCACGTAGCGCTCGATGACGGGGAAAAGAACGGTCTCTTCTTTGGCGTTGTGCTCCCGGACTTCCTGGTCGACGAACGCCGACGCCTTGATGAGCTGGTTGAATGTCCGGTCTGAAAACCCGTTCTTGCGTAATTCCTGCGACGCTCTCTTCAGGCGCTGGAGGTGCGTGAGCGCCTCATCGTGGTCCTTCATGAAAATTGCGATCGGATCCAGCACTGCCATCCCTTCCATTCCTTCGCCCTGCGTTGTTAGATCGCCTCGACGTACGTTGTATATTTCTGTTTGCCGGAAATGTACGGAGACAATTTCGCTGCAATCTGATCGGCGACCTCGTCTTCACTTTCCTCGAATTTTCTGTATGCCACTTCGGAGTGGGCCAGGTAGATCTCCGCAAATGCGTTCTTCTTCCCTTTTTGTTCGCACACGAAGTACGACACATAGGGATTTGTCGCGTAATGCGCCTTCAACTCCTCAACTGCACTCAGATACGCGTCGCGCATGGATTCGTCTACATCGTAATGCATTGTGACAATCACTTTTGCCATCAGTTCTTCCTTTAGTCTAGTATATGTGATTGATTCAAAGTATTCTATTTCAAATGTTCAGGACGCGAAGAGCACGGCTTGCGCGCACAGGTAGAGCAGCGTCAGGACCACCGCCGAGACGGCGGCGAGGACGAGGATGCTCTTCGCGATGGACACGTCGTGTGCCACCGATAACCCTTTGGCGCCGATCATTAGCGACCAGAACGTGAGCAGCCCGTCCATCCCGATCAACACGGCGTACACGACCGGCTTGACATCATACGGGTGCGGATTGTTCGAAAAAAACAACAGGCCGAATGCAGCCAGCTCGATGGGCAGCAGCACCGTCGTTGCGAATGTGAAAGGGAATAATGCCCAACCGACCACAGCGTACGTGTTGCGCCACGTTCCCTTACCGCCGAGGAGGGCCAAAATTACATAGGACATGCCCGCCATCACAAGAAACACGGGAATGCCGATCAGAAGTCCCGTGACGGAAGCGGCGATGATCAGGTGGATGATGTTCTCGTAACTGTTTCCGGCGTGTGCCGACCAGAAGAGTCCGAACCCCGAGGAGATGCCGAAGAACATCGCGATCATCAGCACATAATTCTTGTGCTCCGCCAGTACGATCTTTTTCAGGCCCTTGCCGGGAAACTCGATGAGCATCCAGACCATCGAAAAAAAATCGAGTGTCGGCACCCGCTCCTGTACATAACTCCCGCACGACGCACACAATAGCGCTAAGTCATCATTTTGATGCGAGCAGACGGGACATTGAATCATAGTGACGATAAAATACAAAGAAAACGCGTGGAGTTCAACGTGTTTTTTTAAAATGTTGCACGAAAAGCCGGGAATCCTCTTGTCCTACAACGGCTCAAAATGGGCTGTGAAGTGACGGAGCTGGGGGGCCTCATACGTGATACGGTAGCCCTTCATTTCGGCCCGGCGTTCGTAGGCCTCGATGACGACTTCGATGACGTAATCGATGTGGCTCTGTGTGTAAACTCGTCGCGGGATGGCCATCCGCACGAGTTCCATGGCCGGTGATTTGAGCGATCCGTCTGGCAGATAGGTGCCGAACATGACACTGCCGATCTCCACTGACCGAATACCGCCAATCTGGTATAATTCGACGGCGATGGACTGACCCGGATACTGATGCGGCGGGATCGACGGCAGGAACCGCTTCGCGTCGATATAAATGGCGTGTCCGCCGGGCGGCAGCAGGAGCGGCACCCCGGCCTCTGTGAGTTTGTTTCCAAGATATTCAACGGAGCGGAGCCTGTATGTCAGGTAGTGCTCGTCGAGCACCTCGTCCAGTCCCTGGGCGATCGCCTCGAGATCCCGGCCTGCCAGGCCGCCGTACGTCGGGAAGCCTTCGGTAATGATAAGGAGGTTGCGGGCGTTTCGTGCGATCGCCTCGTCGTTCATGGCCAGGAAGCCGCCCATATTCACGATCGCATCCTTCT
>JAVBYH010000192.1 GCA_030824175.1 Bacteroidota bacterium
TTGAAGATCTTGACAGCGGCCGGATAATACCCGGTAATGTTTTCGATGTTGTTGCGCGTGAAGATATTCTTTTCGAGCAGCACGTCCGAGGAACCGATGACATACACGCCCTCGGTGCTCGTGTTGCTGATGCGGCAGCGTTTCATCGTGAAACGGTCGCCGCGGAAATACCCGGCGACCCGCGAGCAGAAGGAGATCGTGCAGTCCTCGATCGTCGTACCGACGACATCCTTGCCGTGATGCGATTCGTCCTGGCGTTTTTCCGGTTCGGCGCCCTCGATCTCGAGCGCCCGGTACGCGTATTGTGTGAGTGTGATTCCGCGGAGCGCGAAGCCCTTCCGGTCCGATCTTTTACCGTGCACATCCTTCGTCGTCCGCACGATCGCCGCATCGTGTGCGGTGATCTCCACGAGACGGTTCGTCGGATCGGTGCCGATATAGACGACGCCAGCATCATAGTCGATGCAGTAGGAGTCCTCCGCCACGTCGCCTTCCCAGCCGACCGCCTGGAGAAATTTCCCGTCGACGAATACCATGTCGTTGTTGAAACGGTACGGCGGTGTCTTCTTCCCCTCCCGTTCGCGCCGCCACCAAGTGTCGGGTTTGGACGGGAAGAGGCGCGTCCACTTCGTGGACCACAAACCATTCCCGAGATTCTTCCACTCGGCGGCGACGAGCGTTCCCTTAAGCATCGGTTCCTCGTCCCTGTACGGCTGGATCGTGACGCCCTGATTCAGTTCGAGGTTTCCGGTTCGGTATGTGCCCCCGCGCAAGATGATTGCATCTCCCGTCGCCGCACGCGCGATCGCCGCGCCAAGTGTGGTGGGGTGCTCCGCATTCGCGCCCGCGCCGGCCGAATCTCCATTCGGCGCGGCATAGTACACATGACGTGCGTCTGCCGGTACGGCGTACGTTGTTTGCGCCGGACCGTACGGGCCGCCCGACGGCTGCGATAGCGCCGTGAAGGATCCCTGCAGAGAGAGAAGCGCCATGAGCACAATGACTGAACAGCGAAGTGTCTTCATCCGTCCGAACCCTTAATAAATGTGTTTACTGTAGGGCGAAATGATATTTCGCCCTGTGTCAATGCAGTACGAACCCCAATCGGGGCGAAACGCCGTTTCGCCCTACACTGTTCTACAATCACATTCAATACACTAAGTCACTTCACGAGCACCATCGTCTTCACGACGCTCTTATCCCCGGCCTCGACGCGGTAGAAGTACACGCCGCTCGGCCACGTCCCTGCATCGAGTGTCACCGTATGCGCCCCGGCAGTCTGTGCCTTATCGACGAGTCTCACGCATTCCCTCCCGAGCCGATCGTACACCCGGATGCGGACGTGCGCCGCGTTCGGCACTTCGTACGCAATGACTGTCGAGGGATTGAACGGGTTCGGATAGTTCTGTGCGACAGAAAACGCAGCGGGGACCGGTGACGTCTCATGACCCGCGAAAGTTTGTGTTCCGGTTGTGAACGCGGAGATCGCGGAAAATTCGCTCGTGCCGAATGTGTTGGACGCTGCGACGCGCCAGTAATACGTCATCCCGGCATCGAGCACCGGCAAGTGGATCGTCGTATCGGTCACGACCGAGTCGACCATGATCGTCTGGAACGCGCGGAGCGCCGATACCTGCACGCGGTACGCCTTCGCGGAATCGGATTGCCGCCATACAAGCCGCGCCGCGCGGTCGACGTTCGTCGCCGCTAAAGGAGAGACCGGCACCGGCGTCGGGGGAGTCACAAGGAACGTGCGCAGCCACGTGAGCGCCGGACGTTCGGTCCCGTCGGTGCGGATGAGATACGTGTTCGGATGGCTGCTCCACACGTCGTCCTGAATGTAGCCCCAGAGCGTGATGCCCTTGACGCCGGGATTGCCCCAGAAGATGGGGAAATAAATTTTATACTGGGCAAGCTGATTCGCGTCGATCGGCTCGTCGACGTCGAACTCGGTGATATAGACGGGCAGGCCCGTCGCCGTGAGACGGTCGAGATTCGCCTTGAGCGTCGGAATGTCGTAGACGTATCCGCCGGTCGCACCGATGTCGCTTCTGAACTCGAAGTAGTGTCCCTGCACGCCGATGCCGTCGATGAGTCCGCGGTCCTTCAGCAGAGTGATGATGGCGAGAAAATTTGTCGTCGATGTCGCGCTTGAAAGGATGTTGTAGTCGTTCAGGATGAGCTTCACGCCGGGAGCGCAGGCCGTGCGCGCCAGAGAGAATGCCGTGATCACCCAGTCCCAGCCCGTCGTACCGCTGCCTCCGAGCGCATTCATGTACGTCGGGAGGGGCGTGTGGAGGGGTTCGTTGACGACATCGATCATTGTCATCATCGGATAGCGCGCGCCGACGGCGTTGATCCATTTCGTGACGGCGTCGCGCTGCGCCGCCGTGTCGAGTCCGCTCAGCCACGCGGGCTGCTGGCTGCCCCACACGAGTGTGTGATGCTTGTAGAGGAGGCCGCGGCTTATCGTGTATCCGTAGATCTTATCGAGGTTCGTCCAGTTGTATATGCCCCGGATATTTTCGACGGAGCCCCATTTGCCGTCGTTGCCGGGCGTGACCTGGTTCCAGTAACTGTCGAGGTATCGAAAGATCGAGCTGCCTGTGCCGCAGCCGAGAAATTTTTCCTTGTTCGCCGTCAACGGTTGTGAGAACGACGTTGCCGGAACCAGGATGATGATGCAGGCGGTGAACGCCAGGATGCGCGCTGTGTATAGTGAGACGTGGAATCGCTTGGACATAAAAAACATCATAAAATTAATGAATATTGCCGCGTAAAAAACAGCCCGCCCCGTGTTCCGGGGCGGGCCGCACATTGTAAATATACGACTTTATTTCAAGAGCATCAGCTTCTTCACTGCGCTGAAGCCGGCGGAACCGTCGCTGTTCGTCGCTTCGATGCGATAGAAGTAAACGCCGCTGCCCGCGTTCGATGCGTTCCACTGCGTGCTGAAGCTGCCCGCCTCGTGGATGCCGTCGACAAGCTTCACGACCTCGCGTCCGAGAAGATCGAAGATCGTGATCTTCACCATGGCGCTCTTCGGAACATCGTATGCGATCTTCGTCGAAGGATTGAACGGGTTCGGATAGTTCTGCAGCAGCGCATACTCTTTCGGTATGATGCTTCCTTCCGACGTGCCGACGCTTGTCGGCGAAGTGATCATCGACACCTTCAGGTCCGAGATGTTCATCGCCGTCGTCGTGTTCCCGCTGTTCAATGAAAATTCCATCGAGTTGAACTTCGCGCTCGCAACGGGGCTGTGCGCGTCGTATTTCTTCTCGCCCGCGAACACATAGCTCGT
>JAVBYH010000097.1 GCA_030824175.1 Bacteroidota bacterium
GGCGGCGGTGTGAAGGTCGCGAAGAGTCTCGATGAGGTGCGCACATTCGCGTCGCAGATCCTCGGCATGACGCTCGTCACGCACCAGACGGGCCCCGAAGGCCGCCTCGTGCAGCGCCTGCTCATCGAAGAGGGCGCCAACATCGCACGCGAACTCTACGTCGGCATCACGCTCGACCGCGCGCGCTCCATGAACGTCGTCATGGTCTCGACCGAAGGCGGCATGGAGATCGAAAAGGTCGCGGCCGAATCGCCCGAGAAAATCGTGAAGGAATACGTCGTCCCCGCCGCCGGCTTTCGGGAGTTCCAGGCCCGCAAGCTCGCCTTTGCGCTTGGCCTCACCGGCGATGCGTTCAAGGGCGCAGTGAAATTCCTGCTCGCGCTCTATAAGGCGTACGAAGCCACCGATGCGTCGCTCTTCGAGATCAACCCGCTCGTCGTCACGCACGAGGGCTCTGTCATCGCCCTCGATGCGAAGGTGAACTTCGACGACAGCGCCCTGGGCCGTCATCCGGAGTTCGAGGCGCTGCGCGACTACGACGAGGAGGAACCGCTCGAGGTCGAAGCGTCGAAATCGAACCTGAACTACATCAAGCTCGACGGGAACGTGGGCTGCATGGTCAACGGCGCCGGTCTGGCGATGGCCACCATGGACATCATCAAGCTCGCCGGCGGCGAACCCGCAAACTTCCTCGACGTGGGCGGCGGAGCCAATGCACAGACAGTCGAGGCGGGATTCAAGATCATCCTCGCGGACAAGAATGTGAAGGCGATCCTCATCAATATCTTCGGCGGCATCGTCCGCTGCGACCGCGTCGCCAACGGCGTCGTGGAAGCCGCGAAAAAAGTGCACGTCGCGATCCCCATCGTCATCCGGCTCGCCGGCACGAATGCCGATCTCGCCGCCGTCATCCTCAAGGAATCGGGCATGAGCTTCCTCGTCGCCACGGACTTGAAGGATGCGGCCGAAAAGGTCACGAGCGCGCTTGCGGCCTAACGGAACGAACGATTGTTGTAGGGCGAAATGATATTTCGCCCTGCCGAACGATCGTACAGATAGTTGAACCGGGGCGAAACGCCGTTTCGCCCTACACGCTCTAATTGTACAGTACGGATGTTTTCGCCCTGTCGATTTGAAATGTACATAAACACTGGAACATATGAACGGGAATTACGAAGCGGTCATCGGTCTTGAAGTCCATGCGCAGCTGCTCACGCAGTCGAAGGCGTTTTGTTCGTGCACCACGAAATTCGGCAATCCGCCGAACCACAACACTTGCCCCGTATGCCTCGGCATGCCCGGCGTGCTGCCGGTGCTGAACAGGAAGCACGTCGACTACATCATGAAAATGGGCCTGGCCACGAATTGCTCCATCACGCCGCGCTCCATCTTCGCGCGGAAGAACTACTTCTATCCCGACCTCCCGAAAGGCTATCAGATCTCGCAGTACGAGGATCCCATCTGCCAGCACGGCCATCTCGAGGTCGAGCTCGGCGACGGTACCACGAAGCGCATCGGCATCACGCGCATCCACATGGAAGAGGACGCGGGCAAGCTCGTGCACGATATGCATCCAGACACGCTCGTGGACGTGAACCGCTGCGGCGTTCCCCTCATCGAGATCGTCTCGGAGCCCGACATGCACACATCGCACGAGGCGTACCAGTACCTTTCGATGATCAAACAGATCATCACCTACCTCGGCATCTGCGACGGCAATATGGAAGAGGGAAGCCTGCGCTGCGACGCGAACGTTTCGGTGCGCCTGCGGGGCGAAACACGGCTCGGCACGAAAACGGAATTGAAGAACATGAACTCGTTCCGCAACGTCGAACGCGCGATCGATTATGAAATAAGCCGGCAGATCGAGCTCATCGAGGATGGCGGCAGGGTGGTGCAGGAAAGCCTCCTCTGGGATGCGGACAGGAATGTCGCGGTCTCCATGCGCTCGAAGGAGGAGGCCCACGACTATCGCTACTTTCCCGAACCGGACCTCGTGCCGGTCGTCGTCAACGACGCATGGGTCGAACAGGTCCGGAGCGAACTCCCCGAACTTCCCCAGAAGCGGCGCGACCGCTTCATCGAGGCGTACGCGCTGCCGAAGTACGATGCAGACATCCTGACGCTCGAACGCCCGTTGGCCGACTATTACGAATCGGCCGTCGCCGGTCTCTCCGTTAAAAATCCCGAGACGTTCAAGGCCGTCAGCAATTGGATGATGACGGACGTGCTTCGCGTCGTGAAGGATTCGAACGGCACGATCGCGGAGTTCCCCGTGGTCCCGGCGAGTCTCGCATCGATGGTGAACCTCATCACCGAAGGCACGATCTCGGGCAAGATCGCGAAGGAGGTCTTCGAGGAAATGCTCGCGACGGGCGAAACGCCGAACGCCGTCGTCGAACGCAAGGGGCTCGTGCAGATCTCCGATACCGGCGCGATCGAGGCGATCATCGACGAGATCCTCGCTGCGAATGCGGGACAAGTGGAACAATACCGCGCCGGCAAATCGCAGGTCTTCGGCTTCTTCGTCGGCGCCGCCATGAAGGCCATGAAGGGCAAGGCGAATCCGAAGGTCGTGAACGACCTGCTGAAGAAAAAACTCGACGTCTAACTATTCTCATCTTGCACAGGAAGATACATCATGACCCCGAATGAGGAAAAGGCGCTCGCCGCCCATGCAGCCGGATTGAATTGCGCGCAGTCCGTTGTTACAACGTATGCCGGCGCCCTGAATTTCGACGAGGATCTCGCCGAGAGGATCTCCACAGGCTTCGGCGGCGGCATGGGGAGGCTCCAGGAAACATGCGGTGCGGTGACCGGCGGATTCATGATCGTCAGCATCGTCAACTCGCAACGCTATCCGGACATTGTCGAACGCAAGAACAAGACCTATGCGATGGTCCAGGACTTCAACAGGCGCTTTGCGGCGATCCACGGCACGAACAACTGCCGGCAATTATTGGGATGCGACCTGAATACGGAAGAGGGCAGGGACGACTACAAGCAGCGAAACCTGTCCGAAAGCGTCTGCAACCGCTGCATCGCCGATGCCGTTCGCATCGTCGACGAACTCATTAAATAACTGCACCTACCAATCATATCATACAATCGAGCACACATCATGAGAAAAAAAATCATCGCCGGCAACTGGAAAATGAACAAGACGGTGGCCGACACGGCCGACCTCATCAACGGACTGAAGGCGAAAGTCACGTCGCCGAAGGCGGGTGTCATCGTCTGTCCCCCGTACACATCGCTGGCACTC
>JAVBYH010000045.1 GCA_030824175.1 Bacteroidota bacterium
TTCGATGGTGAGGAGGTCTACCGCCGGATCCGGGAGCTGGATCGGGACATCCCGTTCGCGCTCGTCACCGGGTACATCGCCTCCGAAAAGCGGGACGATCTCACGGCCAGAGGCGTTACCGCGATGCTCTCCAAACCTTACAAGCCGAAAGAACTCCTCGCCGTCGTCAGGCGGCTGCTCGACACGGCTACCGCGTAACATACCGAACCGATTATCTGCAAAACACACCGCTCATCGCACCGGCGAGCCGTTTATTGCATTTTCCGTGCTGTTTACATTCCCCTTCTCTACATTACGCAAGACATCGACATACCAGGGGTGTGTTATGCAATGCAACAGGGATGAGTACGCTCGTCAGCTGTATACTGCTGTTGTCGAATATATGGACAGCCTCGCCAATCCGCAGAACTTTCAGCGGTTGAATGAAGCGATCCTCCATTTGAACGAATCGTCGGCCGATACGGGGTTCCCCGAGGTCGGGCGGGAATTGAAGATCCTCGCCTTTCAGATCTCGGAGGCCCGCGCACAGATCGTCATGCTCCTCTCGGAATCCCCGTACTCCGTACACGGTGAAGGGGGAGACGAGGATGCGCTGCCGACGGCATCGAAGAAATTGCTGCGCGACATTGTCGACATCGCCAACTGCATTGCAGCGATGGTGCTCGAATTATCCGAACTTTGCGAGGCAAACGAATCGCCCCGCGAAATCTGCTCCTACGTCATGCTCGTGAATGAGGTGATCGTCGAGGCCATTTCACATCTGCGCTCCGAGCGGACGGCGATTGCGGCGATGCTCGAGAGGCTGCTGCGTTCGGCCGAGATGCCGGCGAAGAAGGGCGACAGCACCCACTCGCAGTACTGCATCGACACATCGGGGCGGATCATTCACCGGGCGGAGGATCTGCCGGAATGATACGAACACTGTTCACGCGTCTATGTTCACAACGATGGGGGGAAGATGGAGACGCTCAAGATCTGTATTATGGCGGACTGCAACGATCTCACGCTTGCGATCACATCGCGCGTTCGCCATTGCGGTGCGGCGGTGACGCTGGCGGCAAGCGCGGAAGAAGTGCTGCAGAAGATCAGCGCGCACGAGGCGGATGTTGTCATCACGGATTTTCGTATGAAGGAACACGGCGGGATCGACCACATCCTGACGGTGAAGCGGAAACGGCCGTTCACGCCGATGATCATCATCAAAGGGTATGCGGATGTCGTGAGCTCGTCCCTGGCATCCACGCTGACAATACATGATTACTTCATCCAGCCAATGGCGCTGGATACGCTTCCCAGGGTCATCGCAATGGCGAGAGCGTGCTTTTCCGTGAACTGAACGGTCGGCGGGTGGAACCCGGCCGGCGTGCCACACACATCCATTGAAGGGAGAACCGTATGAAATGGTTCCTGGATATGTCCATGCGTGCAAAACTTCTCGCGAGCTTCTGCACTCTTGCCGTTACCGCGGCAGTGATCGGATACATCGGCATCATGAACATCCGCATGATCGACGAGCGCGGGACGGCGATGTACGAGACGGTGACGGTGCCGATATCGCAGATCGACGAGGTGGCGATCAATTTCGAGGCGACATTCATGGCGACACTGGAGATGATCTCGTACAACGACCGCGCCAGGATCGAGGAGACGGAAAAGCGCATCGGAGAATACCGGGCGAACATGACGAAATATTCCGCGGACTATGAAAAGACGATCGTCTCCGGGGAGATGCGCAGCATGTTCGGCGAATTCCTCGAGGCGCGGAAAGCCATTGCGCCGTACCTCACGAAAACCTTCGCTCTGGCGCATCAGAACCGGGACGCGGAGGCGCTCGCCGTCATTCTTGTCGACGCCGCCGAGGCCAAGAAGCACGAATCGGAGCTCATCGCGAAGATGATCGCACTGAAGCTGCAGCACGCCCGGGAGAGCGTCGGACAGAACAATGCGGCGGCTGCGACAGCATCCACGGTGATGCTGACATTCCTTGTCGCGGGGGTCGTCATCGCGCTCGGGCTCGGTTTCTTCCTGAGCAGGATCATCGCCGCACCGCTGCGAAAAGGCGTGATGATGATGCAGGAATTCGACAAGGGCAAACTGAGCGTGCGCCTGAGGATGGACCGCAGGGACGAGATCGGGATGCTGGCTCGGGCCATGGATGCGTTCGCGGACAGCCTCCAGAATGTGGTGGTCGGGACGATGAAGAGGATCGCCGCAGGCGACGTGAGCATGACCGTCGAGTCGCGCGACAGGGAGGATGAGATCGGTCCCGCCCTGCAGGGAATGATCCTCTCGGTCCGGGCGCTCGTGTCCGATGCGAACCATCTCGCTGACGCGGCGCTCAAGGGACGCCTTTCGACGCGGGCGGACGCTGCGCGCCATATGGGGGAATTCAGAACCGTGGTGGAAGGCGTCAACGGAACGCTCGACGCGGTGGTCGGTCCGATCGAGGACGTCTCCCGCGTGATGACGCGCATGATGGAGGGGGATTTCAGTGCGCGTATCATTGCGGAGTATCATGGGGATTATGACGATTTGAAGAAGAACATCAATTCCCTCGGCGATTCGCTCAAGTGCACGGTGCGGGACGTCGACGCGGTGCTCAGTGCCATGGCGGGCGGCGACATGACGGCGCGGATCACCGCAGAGTACAGCGGCGACTTTTCGAGCATCAAGGACAGCATCAATCGGCTCGGTGCGGCGCTCGATGGCACGCTCCTTGAAGTTGCGGACGTCGTCGCATCCACGGCGAGCGCAGCCGCCCAGATTTCCTCGAGCACCGAGGAGATGGCCGCCGGGGCGCAGGAGCAGACATCGCAAGCCGAAGAGGTGGCCGCGGCCGTTGAAGAAATGTCGCAAACGATCCTTGAAAATTCGAAAAACGCGTCTGTTACCGCCGAGACGGCGAGGCTGTCGAAAACGACGGCCGAGACCGGAGGGAAGGTGGTGCAGGACACAGTGAAGGGCATGGAGCGGATCGCCCGGGTGGTGCGTACGTCTGCCGATACGGTGAGGGCGCTTGGAAAGTCGTCGGATGAGATCGGTGAGATCACCGGAGTGATCGACGACATCGCGGACCAGACGAATCTGCTCGCGCTCAACGCGGCGATCGAGGCGGCGCGCGCCGGCGAACAGGGGCGCGGATTCGCCGTCGTCGCGGACGAGGTGCGGAAACTCGCGGAACGCACCACGAAGGCAACGAAGGAGATCGCCGGGATGATCAAGCAGATCCAGAACGAGACATCCGGCGCCGTGTGCTCGA
>JAVBYH010000044.1 GCA_030824175.1 Bacteroidota bacterium
ATTGTATCGTTCGCGTTCGGATAAAAAAGCTTGTATTCCTTCGCTACTCCCGCCGAGTTCTTGATCTTCAGAAAAAGGCCCTCGCCTTCCCAGTCGAACTTGCAGATGGATTTGTCGTTCGACGAGAGACCAATGATGAGCTCCGAACCCTTGCGCAGGAACTTCACTCGTGTGACGGAACTGTCGGTGTTCGGCACAGAATATTTCACACCTCGCACGTCGAACAGGGACTTCACATCGACCCCGTTGGTAACTGTAAATTCGCCCGCTTGTTTCTTCAGGAACGCGCCCTTTCCGAACACGAGTGTCGGGGCAGTGGCCCAGTCCGCTTCGTCGAGTTTGCCGTCGAGCGTGATCGCCTTTTCCGTATTTTTCGCCATGAGCGATGCGACGTCGTCGAACTCCTTGGCCAGGCCGATGTCGAGATCTGTCCACGCCGCAGCGCTCGAGGCGCCGAAGCCGACGCGGATGCCGTCGATGGCGCCGACGGGGTTGGTCGCGTTACGGGTATGCCATACCACATTGCCGACATCATACGGCGACGGGCTCGGACTGAATCCGTCGAAATCGGTTCCGCCTGTGCCCGAGGCGATCGCGCATTCGGCCGCACTCGTTGAGGGTTCCGAGGACGAGAGCGGATTGACCCAGAGATATGCCTCATCGTCGCCGAGACTGTCGACGCCCGAGCCCGGTTTATTAAACGAGTACCGCACGACAACGAGGTATGTCTGATTCAACGCAAGGACCGACGGCCCGAACACTGCGGTATTGGACGTTTTGGAGACGCCAATGTTAAAGCCTGCACCGCTTGCCCTCGCGAATAATTTCGCGCCATATTGCGTGCCGGTGCCGGAATTTCCGATGGACATGAAATATCCGTTCGATGATGCGGTGACGCCCGTCAGCCTGAGCAACACCGAATAATAGACCGTCGAATGGGCCAAATTTGTTTTCGGCGCCGCAAAGGTCTTGTAGACTCTGCCGCTCGTCGTCGTTCCGGTCGGCATAACGGCATATTCGCCGCCTCCCGATGTGTATCCGGGATACGTCAGGGGCGTCGCATTGGCGACGGTCAGTTCCGGTCCGGATCCTCCTTTGATCCACGAAGCCTGGCCGGCAAGGTTGATACCGGTCGTGAGTCCCGTGAAGTTCTCGGACAGGGTCTGCGCATGTGTCGTCAGGAACCCCGAACATAGAACCAAAAAAATCAACATCAATTTTTTCATGGTTTCACTCCTCTTTGGTTGGTGTTTGATGTGGTGTATTGATACGTGAGCATGAGTATGGTAGAGAATGTCTTCGAGCGCATCGGGCGATCACGGGGCCGCTCAACCGTGCGCGCCGCAGGATTCGCGGATCACGAGGCTGGCCGAAAGGGCCGTATGCTGTTTCACATAGTTGTTCTTTTTTTCGATGGCCATGAGGAGGCGCTGCATGGCGTGTTCTCCGAGTTCGGCGATCGACACATGCACCGAGCTGAGGGGCGGGCGGATGTACTTCGAGATGGGGATGTCGTCGAACCCGGCGACGGCGATGTCCGCAGGCACCTTGATGCCGGCCTCGCGCAGGGCGCCGATGGCGCCGATTGCCATTGAATCGTTGGAGGCGAAGATGGCCGTGGGGCGGAGAGCAAGGGCGATGATCTCCTTCGCCGCGGCATAGCCTGCCTCTTCCGTGAAATCGCCCGCGATCTCGATGAGGTCGTCGCCGGCAATGCCCGATTCGAGCATCGCCTTGCGGTACCCGTAGAGACGCTGGTCCGCATCGTAATTCGACTGGCTGCCCTTGATGATGGCGATCCTCCGGTGGCCGTGGCCGATGAGGTGGTTGACCATTGCATAGGCGCCGGAGAAATTGTCTATATTAATAGAGTCGAAGGCATTGCCCTCGACGAAGCAGTTCAGGAGCACCACGGGCATCGAGCGCGGTATGTTCGCGTGGAGCGTATGGGCGTCGATCTGCGGAGACATGATGATCATTCCGTCGACGCGGCCGCGCATGAGGTGGAGGGCGGCTTCAATCTCGCTCTTCTTGTTGTGCGAACTCGAGACGATGAGGTGATGGCGCGATTGTTGGGCGGTCTGGTCGACGCCGCGGATAACCTCGGAAAAGAATTCGCCGTGCAGATCGGGAAGCAGGAGGCCGATGGTGTCCGTCTTGGACCGGCTCAGATTCCGCGCCGAGACGTTGGGCACGTATTGGAGTTCCTTCGCCGCGAGCATGATGGCGTCGCGCGTCTGCTGATGCACAACACCGGAGTTGTTGATCACGCGAGAAACGGTGGCGATGGACACGCCCGCCCGTGCGGCAACTTCTTTTATCGTGATTTTCATAGCCGATCCGCGGAGCGAGTGTGTATGAATCCCCAAAGAAGACGATCGGGGAGGTGAACGACGCACGAGAATGTAAACGCTTACACAACACGGCCAATAAATGGCGATAATATAGATATTTCGCCATGTAAACGCTTACATTGTACGCTTTTTCCCCGTCGTTGTCAAGTTATTTTTTTTTGGGCACTGCGGAATTATTCAACACCGTTGTGATGCCGCGCACATCGACGATTGCATGTGAAGCGAATTTCGCGTATGTTGATCATGAATCGGCGGACTTTCCGAGCCGCCGGTTCTTCATTTACTTACATGATTCACTGCCAATTTCTACGACACGCTCTATCATGAATCTCGGTTCACTCAACCAAAGGATTCCCATGACACATCGCAAGCTTCTCATCGCCCTGCTCTTCATCGCCGGCCTCGCAGGCGACGCCTTCGCCATCGGCCGCGTCTACGCACGGCTCCCGAACGTCGCCAACGGCACCGTCTATCCGCTGCGCATCAAATCACTCAAGGCAGCCGTCGTGATACGCGACCAGCTCGCCGTCACGAGCGTGGACCAGGAGTTCGCGAACGACAACGCCCTCCGGCTCGAAGGCTTCTATATATTCAAGCTGCCCGAGGGCGCCCAGGTGCACGAGATGTACCTCTGGATCAACAATCAGCGCGTGCCCTACCAGGTGAAGAAGCGCGAAGACGCCATCATCAAATACACGGAGATCGTCTCGAAGATGACCGACCCCGCGATCCTCGAGGACCTCGGATCGAATACCTTCCGGCTGCGCATCTTCCCGTTCGAATCGCGCGGCACGCGGCGCATCGAGATCCAGTACTCCCAGCCGCTCACGTACTACAAGGGAAAGATCCAGTACACCTTCCCGCTGGACATGAAGGACTATAC
>JAVBYH010000412.1 GCA_030824175.1 Bacteroidota bacterium
TCGTGTTCAGGAATGGTGAAAAACGGTTCAGGGAATATCACGTCTACTACGCCGACTCGACGTACTTCGACGTGTTCACATTGCCGTTCCTTGAAGGCAATCCGAAAACCGCGCTCACGCAGCCGAACACGATCGTGCTTACCGAAACGCATGCGAAAAAATATTTCGGCGCCGAACGCGCGCTCGGCCGGACGCTCACCGTGGATGAGAACAAGGTGTATACCGTCACGGGTGTCATGAAGGATTATCCCGAGAATTCGCACTTCCGCTGCGCGGCGCTATGTTCGATCGTCTCGAATCCCATCATCGACAAGAACATCTGGCTCGAATTATGGTACTCGACGTACATCGTCCTGAAGCCGGGGACCGACGCAGACGCGTTCGCAGCAAAACTCGAGAAGGCCGGCGCCTCGTATGTCGCCGCGCAGGCGGAGGCCGTACTCGGAGTGCGGATCCGGGAGTTTTTAAATTCGGGCAACGCCTACGGATATTTTATGCAGCCCCTGCCGTCCATCTATCTTCAATCGGCGCGCACATACGGCATCGACCGCAATACGGCCTGGGGGGACGAACGGTCGGGGGACATGGCGTATATTTATATCTTTGCCGGCGTGGCGGCATTCATCCTTGTGATCGCCGTGATCAATTTCATGAACCTTGCAACGGCACGATCGGAGCGGCGCGCGAAGGAAGTGGGCATACGCAAGACCCTGGGATCGGACCGCGCACGGCTGATCCGGCAATTCATGACCGAATCCATCCTGACAAGTGGACTCGCCGTGCTTCTTTCACTGGCCGTGCTCGAACTCTTTCTCCCCGCGTTCAACAGACTCTCCGGGAGGCAGCTGACGATCAATTATTTCGACAATCTGCTTGCAATTCCTGCACTCGTCGTGTTCGCGATCGTCCTCGGAGCTCTGGCAGGCATCTACCCGGCATTCGTCCTGTCGTCGTTCTCGCCGACGCGCGCCCTCACGGCACACGACGGAGCGCACTCGCGCAAGAGCCGGATGAGGAACATTCTCGTTGTGGTTCAGTTCTCCATCTCGATCACCCTCATGATCTGCACGATCGTCATCAAGCAGCAGCTGGACTTTATACAAGCCAAGAACCTCGGCTTCAACAAGGAGCATCTGCTGATGATCGGGCAGGCGTATGTGCTTGGGAGCCGGATAGACGCATTCAAACAGGAGGCGCTGAAGAATCCGCAGATCGTTTCGATCGCCACATCGTTTCGTCTGTTCAACGCCGGCGTGCCGGGACATGCGTACTTTTTCGACAAAAAAACCGGCACCAATCCGATGTCGATGTCGTATCTCGAGGCTGACGAAAACTTCCTGAAGACATACCAGATCCCGATGAAGTCGGGACGGTTTTTCTCGCGCGAGTACTCGACCGACTCGAACGCGGTCGTCATCAACGAGGCGACTGTGCGCGAGATCGGAACGACGGACGTCGTCGGCAAACAGCTCACGGCGTTGAGCACATACGACGGGGCGAAATCGTACACAATCATCGGCGTTGTGAAGGATTTCCATTGGGAGTCGCTGCATCAGGGCATCAGGCCGCTGGCCCTCTTTTTATATCCCGAAAACAAGAGCGGCAACGTCCTCAATGTGCGGATACAGGGAGGCGATATCAAAGGATCGATCGAGTTCCTGAAAACGACCTGGGAAAAATTCGCCGGCGGTGAATCGTTCTACTGGAATTTTGTGGACCGCGACCTCAAGCGCATGTACGAGGCCGAGGCGAAGATCGCCGACATCGCGATCGTCGTGTCGATGCTTGCGATCTTCATCGCATGCCTCGGACTCTTCGGACTGGCGTCGTTCGTAACGGAGCAGCGTGTAAAAGAGATCGGCATACGCAAGGTGATGGGAGCATCCGTCATGGAAATCGTTTTGCTGCTCTCGAAGGAATTCACGAAGCGCGTGGCCTTCGCCAATGCGATCGCCTGGCCCGTCGCATTTTATTTCATGAACGCATGGCTTCAGAACTTCGCGTACCGTATTGCGATCGACCTCTCGATCTTCATCGGGGCGGGACTGCTCGCGCTTGCGATCGCGCTTGCGACGGTGAGTTTCCAGGCCGTGAAGGCCGCCGTGGCGAATCCGATACAGTCGCTAAGATATGAATAATGACATGCACACAGTATTTCCACCACACACAGCGGAGAATGCAATGATCAAAACAACCAACCTTCGCAAGATCTACCAGACGGAAGAGGTCGAAACCACGGCGTTGGATGAGATCTCGATCGACATTGAGCGCGGGGAATTCGTCTCGGTCATGGGCCCGTCGGGCTGCGGCAAGTCGACGCTCATGAACATCCTTGGCCTGCTCGACAATCCGAGCGGCGGCTCGTACGCCTTCCTCGGCACGGAGGTCGCGGGATTCTCGGAGCGCGAGCGGGCGCGCATGCGCAAGGAGAACGTGGGCTTCGTCTTCCAGAGCTTCAACCTCATCGATGAGCTGACGATCTTCGAGAACGTCGAGCTGCCGCTGCTCTATCACAGGATCACGCAGACGGAGCGGCGGAAGATGGTGGAGCGCGCGCTCGAGCGCATGAACATTATGCACAGGCGGAACCACTTCCCGCAGCAGCTTTCGGGCGGGCAGCAGCAGCGGGCGGCCGTGGCGCGCGCCATCGTCGGCAACCCGCAGCTCATCTTCGCTGACGAACCCACAGGCAATCTGGATTCGACGCACGGCGACGAGGTGATGAAGATGCTTATGGAGCTCAACGAAGCAGGCACGACAATCGTCATGGTCACGCACTCGCCCACGTATGCCGAGTACGGCCACCGTGTGATTCACCTGTTCGACGGCAGGGTCGTCACCGAGAACTTCACCGCCGCCTACAGGCTGTAACCATCTACAGGCTGTAGGCCGATTGATTTTCTGACTGCAATGCGGTACCTTTGTCTATACATAAATATCACGAACGAACAGACGATCAGGGGAGAGCCGCGCTGTGAGTGCACGCATACTGTGTTGTATTGTCGTCGTCACGCTCATGAGTGCCGGGTCTTTCGCCGCTTCAGATCCTTCCTCTTCACCACCGCAGGATGCACACCGAACGTCATCAGCCGCCTGGGTCCGGCAGGCATACATGCCGGGCCCGGCCGATAACGCGCTCAAGGGATTCATCCCCTACGCCGGCAGCTTCACGACCTTCCCGTACAGCATGGAATGGTTCTACATTCCGTGGAAGGACATTCAATCCGGTTACAATGTCTACACGTGGGCGGCTCTCGACGATCAGTTGAAGGCGATCGCGGACAGGGGTCATCAGGCGGTATTCCGCATCTATGCCGACTATCCCAAGCGCGCGTACGGCCTCCCTGCGTTTTTATCGTACGTTCCGAAGAATGCGTACACGGGCAACGGAAACACGACGAGTTTCTCGCCGGACTATGAGAACGCCGACCTTCGCCGGGCGATGAAGAACCTGATCGCCGCATTGGGAGCCCGGTACGACGGGGATGGACGCATCGGCTTCATCGAGGTGGGCTTCCTCGGATTCTGGGGGGAATGGCATACGTATCCCCATACCGAGTGGTTTCCCTCGGTGACCGTGCAGAATGAGATCCTCGACGCCTTTGAACAGGCGTTTCATACAACGAAAGTGATGATGCGCGAACCGAAAACGGGCACGCATCCGGCCACGCGGCGCATCGGGTATCACGACGATTCGTTCGCGTATAATACGTATGGAACGACCTCGTGGTACTTTTGGCCGAAGGTGAAAGCGGCGGGCGACGAGCTGAAATGGAGGACGCAGCCGATCGGCGGTGAGCTTCGTCCCGAAATACAACTTACAACATGGCAGGATTCGAGCCTCTGCCAGGCAGGCGATCCGGCCGGAGCGCCGCAATGTTACAACATCTGCATGGATTCGACGCATGCATCGTGGATGCTCGCACACAGCCTCTTCTCGCCCGGCAACACGGGTGCGCCGCACGCGCGTGCGCTCGAGGGCGCGGCCCGTCTCGGGCACGACATCTTCGTCAGCTCCGTTGCATTGGCCGAGACACTGTCTGCGTACGCAATCGACGTGTCCGTGAAGATGACGAACCGGGGTGTCGCCCCCTTCTATTATAATTGGCCGGTCCGGCTTTCTGTTGTGAACGCATCGCATATTGTTGTCGCATCGTGGGACACGCCGTGGAGGCTCACCGAGGTCATCGACCGCGGCGTGGAGCGCGAGTTCTCCTTCAGCGGCCGGTCGGCAGGACTGCCTGTGGGCGCATACACGCTCGTGATGGCCACCATGAATCCTATGCCGAACGGCAAGCCGCTCGTGTTCGCCAACGAGCGGTGGGGGCAGGACGTGCCTGGCGCCCTGACGCTGGGCCGCTTTGCGATCACCGTGGTGACGCGCGCCCCAGAGCCGCCGCCTGCCGCCGGCCACCATGGCTGGCAGCTTTTCCAGAATTATCCGAATCCCTTCAATCCGTCGACGACGATCGCGTTCACACTGGCCGAGAGAACGCATGTATCATTGACGATCTTCGACATTATGGGACGAAAGGTCGTGTCGCTCGCGGATGAAGTCATGCCGGCCGGAACGCATACCCTGCACTGGGATGCGGGCGCACATCCCGCAGGCATGTACCATTGTAGATTTCAGGCGGGTACATACATGCAGATGCGAAAGATCCTGCTCCTGAAATAACACGCCGGAGTCCCTGATATCGGCGATTCACAATCCGCTTTGCTGCTTGACTATTGCGCCCATTACGGATATATTCTTACACTATGCATAACATGTGCATAAATTGCCCAGACGTTTCGGCTCCATGCGTATATCGTATACTTACATTGCCAGGACTGTTTGTTTCCAAAACTCACTACAAGAGGAGTGCATATGGCTAATTTTGGCGAACTCTTTTACAAAATGTGGCACTATAAGTATTACGAGAAGACAGTCGATACGATCAATATTGCCATCAAGCAATTTCCCGATGTGAATGACGGGAGCTTCCTCTATGCCGACAGGAACGCTTTAAAGGAACTGAGGTACGGCATCAAGCACGTGTCCTACACTCTGCTTGCCGATTGGCGCAAAGCCGAAGAGCAGAATCTCTCAGAGAGCGATAAGGCGCAGCGATCGGCATACATCGAAAAGATACAGAATAGGACGATCAAGACCGTCATCTTCGGGGAGATCCGCAAGGAGTTCAAGGAAGCCATCAAGCGAAGCAACTGGGCGGGCATCCTGTTCCTGAACCGGCACCATCAGCATCTTTCGCACATCCGGTTCTGGCCTCTTCAGATGCGGCACGCGCTCAGCCTCATCATGCAGGAGATGATCATCCCCCAATACGCGAACAACATCCAGGGCTTCGTCACCGGCGGCGCGGCATTCCTCATCGTGAGCATCGGCCTGCGCACAATCGGCGCATCCGTGTTCGAGGGCGGTTCGTTAGACTGGCTGGCGCGCGCGATCGAGAACAACCTCCTCGTCTACATCGCCCTCACGCTTGAATTCGGCCTGCTGTTGCTGTACGCGATCACAATCTTCTACACGCACGAAGGCAAGGAAACCGCCGTGAAGAGCGTCGAGCGGACTCTCGCATCGGGCTCCGACAACGCAGAGATCCTCTCCGTCCTCCGCGAGATGAACACGGGCCTCCAGGGATTGGGCAATGCAGTCGCCTCCCTCAACAGCACGATCGCCACGCAGGACCAGCTCAAGCTCGTCAGGAAGCAGCTGGAATCCGCACTTGAAGCGATCAACACCGCGGAAAAGATACGGAAGCCCTAACAGGGACATGAACTTCTTGATTGTGTAGGAGAGAACCGTGAAATCTCAAAAAATAAATTTTTATTTCGTGCTGTACGTGATCGCCGTGGTGAGCGGATTCGTGGCGATATCGGAGCGGGACGAGGAAAAAATAAACACACGCACGATTCGCGATCTGCTGAAGAAGGAATACACCACCATTCCCCATATCATCGTGAACGAGGAACATCATTTCGCCCTCAAAGAGAAGGATGCAACAGACACGATCAGAATATCCCAGTCGGGCATGCTGTCGCACGAGGACACCGTGCGCTATGCGTGCGCCCCCGTGACCGCCTCGGCTCCGATACAATGGCGGTCCCTTGAGATCATCAACGATCCCGCCGTGCCCGGCGACGGAATCCTGTCGCTCCCGCTTACCGATAAGACGAACGATTCACTGAAGATCACGCTCATGGTTCGGAGGGTGGTGCCGCGGACATACCCGAATGACGTTCGCATGGAGATTCAGAAAAGCATCGACAGCATCAACGGGGGGTGGTTCGTGACTGAAAAAACGATTCTGGTGCGGGCCGACGTCACGACCAAACAGAAGCCCGCGATAATGGGCACCGGAACCAGCAGCGAATGACGCACACAACGCGGCCGGCACCGCCGCACACCACAGCAGGGATGACACCGATGAGAATGACCGTACTGTTCGTCGCACTGTTCGCCGCATTGGCAAACACAGCCTTCGCCCAGGCCGCCCCCCCGGACTTTCACGGGAGAGTGTACCTCAAGACGGGTGAACTGTTCACGCTCCGCGATCGGTGGACACCCCCGGACATGGGGAAACGCGTGCGCGAGAAGGCCGCCTATATCGCCGACTCGTCAATGAATAAGCTTCCGTCCATCCCGGTCGAGAGCGCCTTCGCGTTCGAGACAGTCAACAAGATCAGACGCATCGCCTTTTCAGCCTCATGCCGGATCGAAGCCCCCGGCACATACAGATTCGTCCGCGAGATCACGTACGACCAGAGCGATGGAACGCGCATCAGCCTGACGCAATACTGGGCCCTTGTTGTCACCTCCCCCGTGCTCGTGCCCAAGCTCGATCCGTTCTACTTCCCGCACGAACCGGCATACTTCAGCTTCGCTTCGGGACACAGCGATTTCGAACGCTATTCGTTCGCAGTCTACGATCAGAACAATCCCGCATCACCCGTGTTTTCGGGGAAGGGGCCCGTCGTGCAACTAGACTCGCTCACTCTCCGCCCCGACGTCATCAGGTTCGAGGAAGCCTCGCACACCTACATCGTGAAGGGGATGTACGACGGCAGACAGTTCATGTATAAAAAAGGACCGGCCGACACAGCCGCCCCCGTGCTGTCCGAATGGACGGTCACCGTCCGGAAGCCGGTCTTCCAGATGCTTCAGACCTGGCTGCCCGAACAGGAATTCGACGATTCGACACTTGCGTTCCAGGTCGGCAATTCGCTGAAGCTGCAGTCCATCGCTTACGCGAATCTCTGCGAATTCCGGTGCGTGTATTTTTCGAAAAAAACCAACACGTACGTCTACACACCAATGACGATCAGGGACATCAAAGTGGAAAGCGACAAATCGTTCCTTGAAAGCTCCGAGACATACTCGGCCGTGCCCGACGGATTCTACAATCTCATCGAGATCAAACGCAATGAAACAATAGCGCTCCCGCCCTCGGGCGTGGAAGTGAGACTGACAATTTCATTTCGGACGCAATACGAACAGATCACGCGCAGATACAAGGCAATCGTGTTTTAAGAACCAGGGTGCAGAAGACAGGGGATACACAATTTCACGCTGAGCAGAGACAAATGAGGCTGCACATGAGATCACCTTTATACGCTTGTTTATTGTTGCCATTCGTCCTCGCCTTCGCCGTGCCGCACCAGGCGCGCGCGCAGATGGAAGAGACAATAAAAAACAAGGTGCTGGATGACAAGCAATATACGAACGCCTGGATCATCGGTCCGTTGAAACAGACAGATACCCCGGACGCAGACCGCATCCGGAACATGTGGGGATGCCTGGCAAGCAAACGCATGAAAGAGGGCGGAACATACTATGTGTATTTCACCATGGACCCGGACCGGACAAACATCTACCCCCTCCTCGTGAAGGAAGACGCGATGCCGGGAAAGGACACGACGGCGGGCGAAGACATGTTCGCGCGCAGGACAAGGAATGCCGTCGCCCCGTCGAATTATTACAATTACTTCAACGATCCCACATACACGGACCTGCAGGCGTTCATCCTTGAAATGGTGCGGCGCGGCGAATACAAACCCCGGCCGTATTTCTACCCGTCCATCGTCCCCGACACGTACTCGCGCACGGAGACGACCAACCGTGACCAGCTCGAATATCTCAAGATCAACAGCAACCACTCGCTCGCCGAAAAGATCACGCTCGCAGGCGGCACCAACGCGCGGACCGGCGCACTGGCAACGACGATCACAACGGTCGGCACGAAGAGTTATCTCGACATGAGCTTCACGCACGCCCCCGTCGTACTGACGAGCCTGAGCTTCTCGGAACGCAACATCTCGTGGAAGGCGCTGGGCCTCAAGGGTTTCGGACTCGAGCTCGCGCAGGGCGAGGACCGCATCCTCAACATGCTGCCGATCCAGACGCCGTACATCTCCATCGGGGGCAGAATCCTCCTCGATTTTTCAGACACGAGCCATATCGATCTCGACAGCAGCTTTTTCCTCGATACGAAGATCCTCGTACGCCATCCGGTTAACGTCCGGTCCTGGATCGAACGGAACAAACTCAACAGATCCAAGTCGGTGATGTACATCGGCCTCCCGAACATGAACATCGGATCAGGCGTCACGATCGACATGAGCACATCCAAGATCCCTTTCGGCGGGCGACTCACCGAAAAACTGCCGGTGATGAATCTCTACGCATCGTTCGGGATCAAGGGATTTTCAGACCCGGCGTTCATCACACGCACCCCGCTCGAGAATTTCACATACTTCTCGGACAACCAGTGGGAGGTGTCCACGTCCTTCTTCTGGAAGGTCGATCAGAACGGATACAACAGGTTCAAGATCGACATCGGCGCCGGCGGATACGACATCATCAAGGTCGGATACGATGACAAGATGCACACGACCTCGACACGCGAGATGGTCTGGCTGACGTCCCCGCAGTTCATGATGGCCGTGAATTACTCGCACCAGTCGAGCAACACCGGCTACGGCGTGACACTGAGGGCGTTCGACAACAGGATCAATTCGCTGCTCTGGATGAAGATCCTCCAGAACGCGATCGGCGGCGAATTGCGGGTGGAGTACAAGTTCATCTCGCCTTTGCTCGGCCGCCTGCAGCGGCCCTGGGAAACGAACGGCGGCAGCATCGTTCAGCTTCGGTACCGCACCGGATTCTGACGATCGCATGCACGATCGGACAAGAAAAAATGAGAGTCTTACCATTGGAGACGAAAAAATGACAGCACCATCCGACAACCACGGCAGGACACTTCGCGGCATCATGTGGGCAGTCCTCCTCTCCTGCATCATTCCGCCCGGGACGCCGGCCCAGCAGGCCACTACGGCAAGCGGTCCGTTGCAGCGGCAGCGGATCGAGCAGGCGTGGAACCTCATGCGCGACACGACGGGCGAGTACGTGCTGAACGACATGAAGGAGACATGGATCATACACGACAAGAATGTGATCCGCGAGATACTGCTCTCGCTCCTCAACAAGAACATCGTCTTCACGCACAGCCCGGCATCGGTGCCGTTCAATTCGCTGAAGAGCGTGATCGAAGACATCCTGGAGACGAACCGGACCATCGTCATCGCGCAGAAGCGGTTCGGGGAAAGCAAGCTCGAAAACATCAAGCTGAAATCAGATTCGTACGAATACAACATTGCCGACTATATCTATCTTCGGGAGCTGCTGGGGAAAACGTACGACAAAGTGCTGGCGAAGGAATACTCGTATTCGGATTACACGAAGGTGAAAAGTCCCGAGGCGGACATGGGGAGCGCCGCAAATTTCGATCTGTACGTCAGCACCCTGACGCCGGAATTGATGCTGCTCTCCACATCCCCCATGAACGAGGGCCGGTGGTATATTTCGACGTTCGGCAATTTCGGGGTCGATGCGATCAATCTTCCGCTGTGGGCGCGAGGCACCGCGACGGTCGGCCTGCGGGCGAAGCACCGCGGCATCTTCCTTGAGAAGGGGCGCGACTACGACCTCCTCAGCATCCACGTCGGCTGGGAGGAACCGACGAACTTTTCAATCCCGACGGGAACGGCGCTCAGCAACACATTCAAGCAGCCCAAACTTGTCGGATCGAGCTCAAGTATCTTTCTGAAGGCGTTGTACAATCCGAATTGGAACTTGCCGGGCGGGCAGTACGACGAATGGGGCCTCGAGGCGTCGATCTCGGTAATCCCGAAGGGGCCGCGGGAGTTTTCGAGATGGCTCCCCGTCGACTTTTACACGATCAGGAATTACCTCACGCTTTCCACGAAAGCGAATCAGATCTGGAGCCTCGTGGATGCGGGCGTGGGCATCACGTGGCATGATCTCGATTACATTTCGCGGATCTCGGCAACGAATTCCGTCCGCGAGCTGCAGCCGACGAAATACAACTACGTGCCGTACTTCGAGGGAGGAATCTCGCAGAACTGGGAACTCCTCCAGTTCGCGCTGAGCGGCAGGATCAACTACAATCTCAACGAGAAATTCGGTTTCATGGCGTGGAATGCGCGGGTCACGATCACCAACTCGTTCGGTATCGATTTCCGGTACCACCGCGCCTTTCCGGGCTCGCTGCCCGTATGGCAGTCGCGGGATTACATGGTTATCTCCCCCATCATCCACATCACTTACTGAGCGATACCCGCCTCGATGAACGATGGCGCCGCCGCCGTGCGATGGATGCGGTGCGTCGCCTTCCGGAAGTCGGCGTCCGAGGCGTGATAGATGTCAACGAACGTCTGCGGATTCCTGTCGACGAGCGGGAACCAGCTCGACTGCACCTGCACCATGATCCTGTGACCGGCGCGGAAGCAATGGTTGATGTCGTTGAGCGTGAAACGCACCTGCGTCACGGCGTTCGGCGTGAACGGCTCGGGCTTCTCGAAGCTGTTGCGGAACTTGCCGCGCATCACGTCCATGCGCACGGGGAATTGATAGCCTCCCATCGGCGAATATGAAGACTGCGCGACGGACGGCTTCGCGTCATCCGGAAGCACGTCTATCACCTTCACAACAAAATCAGCATCGGTGCCGGTTGTCGATACGTTCAGGTTCACGGTAACCGGCCCGGTGAGCGTCAGGTCCTCGTCCAGCACGCGCGTTTCATAGGACACGACGTCGGGCCTGTAGAAGGCGAAGCGCTGATCCTCCGTCATGAACTCGCGGTTCCGGTTCACGTGTATCTCATTCGTGTACGGAACAGGCCTGTTCGGATCGCTCACGTACTCGTCGAATCCCTCCGCGATCTCCGGCGGCATGAACGACATCCCACCCTTCTCGTGGAAATATAATTTTTTCCGTTGCACCGATGCGGGCGGCCACTCCGCGTAGCGTTTCCATACATTCGACCCGGTCTGGAACACGAGCGCCTCCGGCAGCGACGGAGCGTCCCCGCCCTTCAGATGATACCGGAAGAACACCGCCTCGATACTGTCGCGGTAATACTCCGACGTCCGGCTCCCGAATCCGATATTGCCGAGCTCCTCTCCGGGCGAGCGGAACCAGCCGCCATGGAACCACGGCCCCACGACAAGCGTGTTCGTCGCCTGCGGATTGTTCCGCTCGATCGCGCCGTAGATGTGCAGCGGACCGTAAAAGTCCTCGGCGTCGAAGAGCCCGCCCACCGTCATCACGGCCGGCCTCACGTTCTTCATGCGGCTGGATACATTCCTTTCCTTCCAGAAGTGATCGTACGCGCCGTGCTCCGCCATGTCGTTCCAGAATCTGATCGTGTTTTTGAAGATGTTCCTGTTGATGTTGGCCACCGGGCCGACGCCGAGGAAGAAGCGGTACGGATCGGGATTCGTATGCACATACCCCCGCGCGTACCCTTGCGTGGGCTCGGGACGGTGTTGGCCGAAGCCGGACATGAAATTGAACGCGTCGAGCAGGAAGAGCGCGCCGTTGTGATGAAAGTCGTCGCCGATGAACCAATCGTCGATCGGCGCCTGGGGCGAGACCGCCTTGAGTGCCGGGTGCGCTTCGATGAGGCCGACCGCCGCGTAGTATCCGGGATACGAGATACCATAGAGGCCCACCCGGCCGTTGTTGTGCGGCAGGCGCTTCACGAGCCAGTCGATCGTGTCGTACGTATCCGTCACGTCGTCCGCATCGGCGGCTGTTGCCTTCGATGGGTGCTGCGGGCGGATATCCACAAATTCCCCCTGGCTCATCATTCTTCCGCGCACGTCCTGGTACACGAAGATGTAGCCTTCCTTCATCGCCGTGTCGGAGGGGCCAAGGCTCGACTTATAGTCGCCCGGACCGTACGGCGCAACGCTGTACGGCGTGCGGGTCATCAGGATGGGATAGCTGCGCGTCGTGTCGACGGGAGCATACACCGAGGTGAAAAGCGTGATCCCGTCGCGCATGGGGATTGAATATTCGTGCTTTGTGTACTGCTCGCTCACGTCGTACCGCTCCTGCGACCGACAGATAAACACAACGGCGAGGCTGAGAACCGCAACGGCGGCACACTGGGAAAGCTTCATAGCGTATCGTCCTCTGTTTGTTATTTCTTTTTGACGGCGAGCAGGTCCGGCTCCGCATCAAGCAGCAGTCCGCTGACGTTGTACACCTCAAGGCCGATCTTTTTGTCATCCGCCGTGATGATGAAATAATTGTTCTGCGCCGTGAATTTCTTCACCGCACCGCTCCACGGGGTCTTCTCCTGCGTGTAGTACGGCGCGCCGGCCCCGCCACAGACCATGAACCACGTGGGATATTTAAATTTTGGATTCGGCGAGATCCTGCCATCGTTCAGCTTGCCGTCGCCGTTCAGATCGTCAACGGCCGGCACGCCCACGGGCGTTGTGTTCGTGATGAGCGACTTGTGGTAATTGTGTTCGTCCGAGCCGAGCACGACGGCCGTCTTCCGCGATCGGCTGATCGTCTCCCACAGCCGGTTGCGCTGCTCGATGATGCCGTATCCGTACGGTGTCATCTTTCCATTCACCGCGCGATATGCACGCACGGCATTGTTGCCCGCATACCACATGGCGTCGTTCGCGTGTCCGCCGTTCGCGAAGATCGGCTCATGTGCGAGGACCACGATGTACTTCACAGTCGGGTCGGCCTCGGCGGCCTTCATCTCGCGCTCGAACCATTCCACCTGGTCGGGCAGCATATAGCCCTCGGGAGATCCGCCGACGATGTCGACAATGCCGGTCGACGTGCTCCAGTAGTTCGTGTTCAGCACGATCGACCTCACAGGCCCGTACTGAAATGCATACACATTCCTGTCGTAGGACGGCATCCCCGCTTCGGCGCGCAGCGTCGTGGAGGGATGGATGAATTCGCGCGCGATGATCGCCTCCGCGCTCATGCTGTCGTACGGAAACTTGTCGATAACGAATCGCTTTCCCTCGGCGTTCGTGTAGCCCGAATACAGCGCCTCGTGGTTTCCTACGGCGCAGTAGACGGGCACGGAATGGAGATACCCGGAGAATGTGGTCTTGAACGCTTTCAGCATGAGTGTGAAATCGTGGGTGGAAGGCGAGTAGCCGCCGATCATGTCGCCGCCGAAGAGGAAGAAGTCCGTCCCCTTCCTGTACGCCTGCTTCGCAATTTGCGTGATCGTCGTGCGGTTCACGCCCATGTATTCGTTTTCGCCGCCGCCGGTGGAGGCGCGCCCGTCTCCGCTGTACGCGAAGACAACCTTCCCCTTGCCTTTCATGGGTGCCGTCTTGAACCACATCCAGGGCGTCATCACCGAGTCTGCTCCGACAATCGCGATGGCGCGATACCGGTAGCGGTGTGACGGTTCCAAATTGCCGATCTTTATCTCGTGATGCGTTGTCACAGCGAGATCGGGATACACGCCGATCTCCTCGAGTTCGATCATGCCCGTGGATGCACGGTCCGTCTCGAATCCCATGATCATCAGCCGCGGATTGTCGCTCTGGACGCATCCGACGATCGGCCCTTCGATAATGGACAGCGGCGAGGCGTATCCGCCTGCCGTCTTCCTGAAGTCGACCCTGCCGTCGTACATGCCCAGCGTGACCGGCACGCCGTCGCGAATCCTCAGGAGCTCGAGCCGGAAGCCCATCGTGCCGGCATCCGTCCAATGGTTCACGTTGCTGAGCGACGTGGCTCCGAAGTACGAGGCGATGTCCATCATCGCCTTCCCTTTCGTGATGTCGGTCCGCGATCGGAAGCGTGTCTCGTGATAGTCCGCATTGACATGATCGAAAAATGCGGGCCCGAAATGCAGCCTGCCGTAGAGCGTCGAATCGCCGAGATCCATCGCGAGGCCCTTCACGCCGGGCGAGAAGATCCGCGTGGGATTCAATTGTGCCGGCGTCAGGGCATAGGTGCGGAGGACGGGCTGCGGAGTGAATCCGCGCGCGGCCGGATCGATCATGACCGACGGCACCTGTGCGTTCACACAGGCGGCTGTGCACAGCAGGCAGGTCGCAAGGATCCTGCGAAAATATTTATTCATGGGCATGTATGATCCGAATGTATTCATCATTAATGGAGGCGTTGCCGGAAGCCGGAAACGGTTTATAACAATTGCGACGGGGGACCCGGGGGAAGCGGCGACGACTTTTTGCGCGGGGCGAGACTCCCCGCAATGAGTCCGAGGATCACACCGACTGCAAGGACGAGAAAAATGAGGAGCGCCTTGGAGATGGAGAAGTTCCAGAACCAGAGCTCGATGAGCAGCGGCTCCGCATTCTGCACCGTAAACACGATGACGAGCAGCAGGAGGATGATGATGCTGAGAATTTTTGCGCGCATGCAGGATCGGTTAATGCGATCGTTCGTTTTGTCGGGCGAGTTTTATCTCGCCTCGTTGTCGTTGTGTGTTGGGCGAGATTTATCTCGCCCAATAATAGTAGCGAAAACGGTACATATGTGCAAATTCTTTTCGTTCGTCGGATATCACGCCTGCACTGAAAACTCGAACACCTCGGGCGCAGCGATTGCCGCATATGCGTCGGTCGGAATAATAAGCGACTCGGTGAGCGATCCCGCGTTAAACGCCACCACCGCGTTGGCGAGCACGGACGGATCCACAAAGAGCGGTATGTCGAACACCGGCGGTCCGAAGGGAGGAAGCGAACCGGGCACGAGCCCTGTCTTCTCCATCAGTTCCTGGGAGGTGGCGAAGCGGATCTTCTTTGCGCCGAAGTGCTCCTTCACTTTCTTCGAATCGAGTTTGAGCGCCGCACTCAGCACGAAGATCCTGAAATCGGAATCCACCTTCATGAGGATGGCCTTGCCGCCGACGGCTATGGATTCGCCGCGGGCCAGGGCCGATGCTTCGGACGTATATGTCGGCTCATGATGTACCGCGCGATACGCAATTCCCCGCTCATCGAAAAGCGATACGATCCGGTCGTAGACCGGCGAATTTAAAATCGGTAGGACAGGGTCCATGTCAATTCCTCCCCGGCGCGCAACGTCTGCTGCGCGAAGGGCTCTATTGAAAATGTGTTGGCGTTCGCCCAAATTGCCACGCGATGCATTGGAAAGTCGCCGTCGATCGTTACGGCATCGACAATCGGATGCCGCTGCCGTACGCTGAAGCGTTCCCCCTCGATGCCTTCGAGCAGCTGGAAACAGCCTGCGTTCCAATCGTACGACTCGGTAAGCCCGATCGCCCCCTGCGCGTCGACGAAAAATCCGCCGCACGCGGGAAGTGTGAAGGGGAATCCGGGCTTGCAGGATTCGTTCTTCGCCATGCGCGGAAAGAACGGATGGGCGAACCACCGGAAGGGCATCTCGCGCTTTCCCGTGTTCTTCAGGCGCGTCGTCGATATGAGTGTCCGTTCGTCGAGACGGACCACGCGTTCGAGCCCGAGTGCATGGTCTGCGTGCGCCTGCTGCGTCGTCATCGAGACGGCGTCTGCCGCCTGCACGATCTCCCACTCGCAGTACGACGCGACGGGGAGCGTGAAATGACTGTCTGCGGCCTTCTGACCGACCGCGTTGTCCAGCACGCCGACGCCGATGATCAGCTTTGCAGCAGGGCGATCATCGGGATCGTCGAAGAGCGTGAACTGGAACACGTCCGGCATCCCCTGTCCGTTGATCACGGAGGGCGCGGAGGAAGGATATTCGGGTCCGGAGAGCAGCGGACCGAGCGCCGCATCCGCAACCTGGTACACGTATCCGCCCGTGCAGTATCGCGGGCCGAGGAGGGCGCGGTCATCCACCGGATGAAGGATGGATACCGCAAGCTGTGAATTTTCGAGTGTGATCATGGCATGAGGTGTTCGTAGAGCGCGACAGCCGCGCCATTGTCTTTGATGTTGAACACGGGCACATCCACCGCCCCCGACACAGTGCGGAGCAGGGTGTCGCCGTCGATATACGCGGGAACGAATACGTGATCGCGCTGCGAGGGATAGAATGGATTGACCGTCATGGCGCCGACTGTGATGGAATGGCGGTAGCCTATGGTGAATCCGTGTGCGGAGAGGGCCCGCATCGCCCTGAGCGTCGCCCTCGGCTCCCCTGCAAGCAATGCGATCGTCGGGTCCGCGAGAACGAGCGTGCGACCCTTCGGCTTGAGCGATGCGGCGTGAAGGGCAAGACACTCGAGCGCCTCGAGCGTCACCATGTTCGGAATATCGATCCGCGCCGCGGTATCCGTGAGCACCGCGAGAAGCCTGCTCGTGTCCTCGGCGTCGAAGAGCGACCGCAATGCCAGTGTGCCCGTCTCGACGCCCGACGTATCTGTCACTGTGATGCGTTGCGGAAACGGATCGCCGGCGCATTCCGCGCCGATGAACATGCCGCGTATCGCATGCGCCTCTTCGGAGAGGAATGAAATCTCCGTACTGTGCGACGCGCCGGTCGTGAACACCATTGTCTCCACCACGGACATCGCGGCGATCCGGTTAAGCGAGCCGTCGACGAAGACCGCGCCGAGGCCCAAGGCTTCCATGTCGTCGAGGACAACGGACAGCAGGCGTTTCGTGTTGGGCCCGGCGAGTACCATGAGTCCGGGTGTGAGTATTTCGACGATGACGACCCGGCCGAGCGCGGTGCGCGCGTCTGTCTCTTTGATCACGGCATAGCCTGCGGAAGTCGCGAGAAGACACTGTTCAGACGTGGCGACGATCGTGCCGGCCTGGAGCATGAGCCGAGGCTTGGGCAGGCCGGTGATCGTATCGATCTCCTCCCCGTCGTAGCCGATGCCGGTCACGCCGATGCGTGCGCGCCGGCGGCCTGCCTCGTCGATGAGCGCCGCAAGCGTCGTTGTCTTGCCTGTATTTTTCGCCGTGCCGACGATGCCGATGATGTGCATGAGACGGATAACTATAATAAATAAAATCGGGGCGAGATAAATCTCGCCCTACACAAAAAAATTACTCTTTGAGATGCGTAACGGTGCCGGAGCCGAACTTGCCCGGATAGGCGCCGTCTTCTTCGCTGCCGAGGAGGCCGGCGTAGATGGCGTCGTGAAGCGTCGGCTTCGCCTCGACCTCGCGGAGCACCTCCCTGATCTTCGTGAGGATCTCGTCCGTGTACACTCCCGCCATTGCGCTCGGCGCGATCTGCGCGTCGCCCATGAAGCGGAACGCATCCGTCACTGCGCGTATCGTATCGATGCGCGAGGTGATGCAGATGGGGCCGCGCGAGTACGCCTCGTCGGTGGAGGCGATCGTGATCGCATCCACGCCGAGTGTGGCCGCTAGCGCGGCGTGGTAGGACGTGGTGTTCGCGGACTGGATCCGCTCCTCGGATTGCGTCATGAACGCGATCGGTTCGCCCGGCCAGATCGGACAGTCGACGATGTGCCGGAGCGCATAGATCTTCGCCGTGTTGTAGTCCACGAAATTCTGCTTCATCTGCCCGTTCAATACGATGTGCGGACCGTAGCAGAAGAGCGGTTTCAGGATCGCCTTGGCGCCGAGCTTCTTGCCGAGCATCACGTTGATGAGGAGTCCCGCGAGCGTTTTCCACGAGGGCACACCGGAGAGTTCATCGTTTCCGGGGATGTCGAACGCCATGCCGTACCGCGCACAGAGCCTCATGGCCTCGATGCCGTCGACGGAGATGCGCTCCGGATCGGTGCCCGCGCCGAGCGAGCCGTAGACGAGGTCGATCTTCGAGAGGTTCGCGCCGGCTTCGCCTGCGAGAAGGACCGTCTCCGGCGTGTTCAGTCCCCGGTGCGCCCGCACGGTGAGCAGCGTCGATTCGTCGAGGCTCTCGCGCATGAGGCGGATGTTTTCGAGCGAGGTGATCGTGCCGTCGTTCTCGTGCGTCAGGCAGCCCTCGATAAGCCCTTCATAGCGCGCCTCCCACGACGGATTGATGATGAGGAATCCGTTGATGCCCCACCGCTCGCAGATCTTCCCGTGCGTGATGTCCATAACGGGACAGCCGCTGCCGAGGAATTTGAAGACGACAGGCTGCGCGTCGTTGTGCTGGATGCGCACGGGCTGGTACGGCGTGGAGGTCCCGAGAAATGTCGCGAGCGCCTCGCGCTCCCCGGCAGAGACGACACGCACGCCTTTCGGCAGGATCTTATGCTCGTTCGCGTCCGTGATCGTCCGGTCGCACAGCGCGTTGTAGCGCGCGCGCAGATCGGCAAATGTCGCCGGGTTCGTTTCGCGGAGCATCGCGTCGCGAAGCTTCATGCGCTCCACGCCGGGTGAGGTCTTGCCGTCGGCCCACGCCAGGAGTTTGTCGCAGATCGAGTCGAGAAGCGATTCGATCTCCTTGTCGAAGAACTTGTACGAGTACTTTCCGGCGATGTCGCGCCTCGTGCGCGTGTACCCGGCCGCCTCTTTCGGCAGCTCGCGGCCCTCGACGTATGCGATCACTTCATCGATCGTGGACTGGGCGCCGAAGCCCTTGTCGTACCCGAGCTCCGCCGCGAGCTCGGGTGTCACGGGCTTTCCGCCGATGACGACCTTCGACCGCTCGCGGATGCCCGCTGCGTCCAGCAGATCGGTGAAGCGCGCGAGCAGCTCCGCCACGCCGTAACCGAGCGTGCGGCTGACCATGATGAAGTCGTATTCGCCTTCGGCGGCGCGTTTCACGATCGTTTCCATCGGCAGGTCGGGCTGCAAGAGCAGTGTCTGATGCCCGTGTTTGGCGAGTTCGGCATTGATGATCTTGATCCCGACATCGTGCACGGGATCGAGCGGTACGCAGAGAATTTTTGCCATTGCTGAAAGTTCCTTGTCAGTGAGTTCCGGGCCGCGGCCGTGCAGGCCGGCCGGGCCGTTCACGCCGTTGTCATGCCTTCACATGTGCGGCGAGCCATTCGTACCGGGCACCCGGTTTGTAGATGTACTTCCGCAGGCGCACGCGCATGCCGTAGCCGTCGAATTCCTCGAACATGATGTCCACGTCGCCGAGGTTCATCTCGCGCCCGAGTTCGAGCGCGAGCGTCTTGCCCTCGGCGGCGGTGGCGCAGATGATGTACGTTTCGATGTCGATCGCGTCCATGACGCGGTTCATTGCTGTGCTCATTGATGTGTTCTCCCATGAAAAGCAATGACCGCCACCGGGATAGCGGTAACGGTCATTGGATGCGCGTCATACATCAGAGTGCTTCTTAGTCGATAATGCCCGCATGCTTCGAGACGATCTCGACGAGCATCACGAGACCGCGCACGGCCATCGCCATGCGTTCGGGGATAAGATTGCCCTGATGATCCGTTGTGCCGAGACCCGGCGAGATGAAGAAGTTGCCGTCGTACGCGATCGTGGGGATGATGCCCATCTGCGCGCAGCCGTCCTGGAAGAGGTTCGTGCTGGCGTACATGTCCTCGATCGAGAAGATGGGGATGCCCATCTTGCCGTTCGCCCAGCTGTCCTCGTAGTTCACTTCCACCGCACCCGAGTTGTAGCTCTTGTAGATCTTGAAGAAAGGTTTGAGGCGCGAATCGATCTTCGCGAATTCTTCCGTGACGACCTGGTAGAGGTCCTCGACCGGTTTCTTCGCCTTGGCGGGATTGTCGCGGAGCACCTTCAGCGCGGCGACCTGGCCCGAGAGAGCTTCCTTGCCCGGATCGAATCCGACGTAGGCGGCCTTGCCGTAGGACATGGAGCCGCCGCGGTTGCCGTGCATGCCCATCGCGCGGCGGATGTTGACCATCACGTCTTCCTTGCCGATGATGAGCGCGCTCGTCGGGGAACCCGTGGCCTTGTCCATCGAATAGATCATGACGTCGGCGCCGACGTTCTTGATGTTCGTGCCGATGAAGGGCATGCCCCAGGCGTTGTCCATCACGTAGGGCACGTTGTATTTTTTCGCGATCGCGGCGATGCCCTTCGAGAGCAGCGGCGTACCGTTCTCATCCTTGTCGCCGTAGCCGTAGCCGGGGCTGTCGTAGCCGATCGAGGCGAATCCGCCGAGCAGATGTGCGTGCGTCTGGGCCGCCTGTTCAATGAGTGCGAGGGATTCCTTCACCTTCACGTTCTTCATGAGGGGCGTGGGCCACGGTTTGATGCCGTGCACAGTATAGTCCGCGCCTTCGAGCGGCACCATGACAGTGTCGAAATTATTCTGGCGCTTGCCGTAGAAGCCGAGCTCGCCCGCCGCGACGCCGCGATCCGCGAGAATGTCCTTGTACTTCGCGGGGAACGGACGGCCGTACGAGGCCTGATGATGCATATGGCGTTCGAGGGGCGCGATGTAGCGCGTGCGATAGTTGTCGCCGCGGCCGAGCGCCGGGGGCGTCATGAGCGTATCGAACGAGACCCAGAGGCCCGCCTCGCATGTATTGATCGGGCAAGCGTCGTATTCGTCGCCGTACACGTCCTTCACGATCTCGCGGATCTGATCCACGTACACCGCCAGCGGAACGACCTTCAGTCCTTCGGCGTTCATCGCGTGTTCGATGTCTTCGCGCATCGGGGCTGGGCAGCCGGAGATCGCGCCGGTAAGGCCGAACGCGCCCTTCAGTTCCGCTGGGATGTTGAGCGTCTCCGCCGCTTTCTTCGCTTCGGCGTAGATTGCCGGCATGCTCTGCTGCAGTTTTTTGTACATCTGAAATCGATATTTGGGTGCTGCCATTGGTGTGCCTTTCTGTTTGATATCCACGATATGAAGAGCAGGAACAGTCCTGTCTTCAGAAAAAAATTCCGTTCTCTTTAGAATCCTTTGATAAAAATTTCGTCGCCCGCGCGCAGGCCCATCTCTTTTCCCGACCGGCGTTCTTTCGTGAGCACGATCGTATTCTGATGGTTCGGTACATGCGTGTCGTCGTATCCAGCGATGGTGCCGATTGTCTCGCCGTTCCACACGAGTTCGTCACCTGCAAGGAGCACGCCGCTCGTGAGGATCTCGACGAATGCGATATAGGCGATCGTCTCCACGGTCTTGCCCGGCCCCGCTTCCTCCTCCGTCGTCCCGATGAGCTCGATGATCGAACCCTGCGGAAACGCCCGCGAGATCGGCTGGATGAGACTCAGCCCGCGATTATCGAGGCGGCCGTCGAGGACGACGACGACCCTGCCGGTGATGTCCGTCTTCGCGTGGAAGAAATTTTTATTTGTCAATTTCCGTGCGTAGGGATCGCCCATCATATCACCTTAGACCAATGATTTCACGAATGCGTCGACGCCGCCGCAGAGATAATCGACGACGGGGATTTCGATCATCGTGTAGCAGCCCGGCTTCTGTTTCATCGTGGCGCGAGCGGACGAGACGATGACCTGCGCCGTGAGCGCGGGATTGTTCACCTTCAGGTCGAACGTCATGAGCTGATTCTGGGTGATGCCGGAGACGCCCTTGCGTTCCATATGCACGCCATGTCCCATGTCTATGAGGTTTTCGATGTCCTCCACCTGCGTCACGTACGTGCGGTCCTTGATGAAGTACGGATCCTGCTTAATGTTCTTCTCGACCTCTTCAAACACCGCGCCTGCCTCGAGTTCCACGTACACCATGCGGCGGTGGATGCCCATGCCCGCGGGCACGGTGATCGAGAGCGCGTTCTTCACACCCTTCACGGCCTTCACTGCGACTGTATGTCCCATGGACATGCCCGGACCGTAATTCGTATAGGTGACGCCTTTGGGGGCCATCGCGAGGAACCACCCGCGTATGACGGAGTTGACGCCCGGATCCCATCCCGCCGATATGATGGAAACGGCGTTATGCGCGCGCGCGACCTCGCCAAGCGCCGAGCGGAGGACCGGGATCTCGCCATGGATGTCGAAGCTGTCGACGGTGTTGATGCCGAGCTTCAGAATCTCGGAGGCTGTCTCCTTGATGGAGCGCGTCGGTCCGCAGAGCACCGCGACGTCGACCTTGCCGAGTTCCTTGATGTCCGACACGATCTTGACGCCGGCCAGTTCGGCGGGCTGCGTCGAGCCTGCGGACGCCTTACGGCGGACGACACCCACGAGTTCCATGTCCGGTTCCTGGGAGATCGCTTCCATAGCCGACCGTCCCACGTTGCCGTAACCGACGATTGCAATTTTCAATTTATTCATACACGCTCCTTAAGAAATAGTTCGGGTCATTTCGTTGAGATTGTCATTTGCTTTCGAGTGTACGCTTGCGTATAAAATCGCAGAGAGCCTTCCGCGCCATATCGCTGTGGGCCTTCACGATCGCCTCGGCGGCCGCGGCATCCTGTATTTTCAGTGCGGCGATAATGCCGTCGTGGTCGTGCACCGATTGCTCGAGGGCCGAGAGTCCCGTGACATAGATGTAATTGTAGCGGAGGGACTGTTTGCGCAGGATGTCGATGAGCTGATAGAGCTTTTCGTTGCCGCAGATGCCGTTCAGGACCGAGTGGAAGCGGGCGTTGATGTCGAGGAGCATGCGCATATCCTTCTTCTTGGAGTGCACCTGCGCGCGCATTTGCTCGTTGATCTCCGCGAGCTGGTCGATCACCGGCCGTTCGGCGCGCGCAGCGGCGAGGCGGGCGGCGAGTCCTTCGAGTGCACTTTTGATGAGGTAGATCTCTTCGGCATCCCTCTCCGAGAGTTCCGCCACGACGGCTCCGCGCCGGGGAGTCACCTTCACGAAGCCTTCGGATTCGAGCTGCAGAAACGCCTCTCTGAGCGGCGTACGGCTGACGCCGAGCATCATGGAAACGTTTTCTTCCGTGAGGCGTTCATTGGGTTTGATCTTGCCTTCGATGATCGCGTCGCGGATCGTGGTGACGAGCTTCTCGCGAAGGGACTGAATTTCGGCACGGTCCAGATTGATCCTGGAAGTGCGCATTGTGTGCACTGTGTTCACGACGGCTCCTTATTGTATATTGTATACAATATGTAAAGTCGGTGAATTTTTCCGAAAAGTCAAGGGTTATTTTACGCTATCCATGAAATACGGGGGGAGGAGAAACCGGACTGCGGGCAGCGATGGTGAAAACGCGAGTCCCCGCAGCGCAATGCTGTGCTGCGGGGACTCGGAGGATTGCATCATTCCATTGTGCAATTATTTTACGAGTTCGTCGGGGATGCACTCGCCGCGGATGAGGTCGTCGTACGTCTCGCGCTCCCTTACGACGTAGAATTTATTGCCGTCCACCATCACTTCGGGCACGCGAAGACGCGCATTGTAATTCGAGCTCATCGTGAAACCGTACGCTCCGGCGGACATGATGGCAAGCAGATCGTTCTGCCGGCACTTGTTGATCGTGCGGTTGTGCGCGAAGAAGTCGCCCGATTCGCAGACGGGGCCTACAATGTCCGCAACCATCGTCTCGTCGTTCTTCAGTTCCACAGGACGGATCTTGTGGTACGCGTCGTAGAGGCTGGGACGAATGAGATCGTTCATGGCCGCATCGACGATCAGGAAGTTCTTGTTCTTGTGCTTCTTCGTATAGAGCACTTTTGTCACGAGCACGCCCGCGTTGCCGACAAGGTAGCGGCCGGGTTCAAAGAGGATCTTGCAATCCGTCACGCTCAGGATGGACGAGATGGCCTCCGCGAGATCCTTCGGCGAGGCGGGTTTCTCCACCTTATAGGGGATGGCCATGCCGCCGCCCATGTCGAAGTGCTCGATGTTGAAACCCTTCTTCTTCAGTTCGAGCGCGAGCACGGCCATCTTCGTCGCGGCCTCGATGAACGGCTCAACGTCCACGATCTGCGAACCGATATGCATGTCGAGCCCGACCACGCGCAGGTTCGGCAGCGAGGCGGCAAGGGCGAACGATTCGAACGCCATGGACTGGTCGATGCCGAACTTGTCCTCGGCGAGTCCTGTGGCGATGTACGGATGCGTCTTCGGATCGACGTTCGGATTGATGCGGATGCCGACCGGCGCGCGTTTGCCCATTTCGCCGGCAATACGGTCGATCGCGCGCAGTTCGCTCCGCGACTCCACCTTGAACATGAGGATGTCGTACTGGAGCGCGAAGCGGATTTCCTCCTCCGTTTTGCCGACGCCCGTGAAGATGATCTTGCTCGGATGCGCCCCCGCCTTCAGTGCGCGGAAGATCTCTCCGCCCGAGTTGCAGTCGATGCCCGCGCCTGCCTTCGCCAGCAGCGAGACGACGCTCAGCGAACTGTTCGCCTTCATCGCGAAGCAGACAAGATGGTCGACGTCGGCGAATGCCGTATCGAACTCGGTGAACGCGTCGAGGAGCGTCTTCTTGCTGTAGATGTACACGGGCGATCCGACTTCTTTCACGATATCGGCGATGCGTACGCCTTCACAATACATTTCCTTGCTGCGGTAACGAAATTGGTGACTCATTGATGCTTCCCGATGTAATAGAAAAAAAATTCTTCCTTTCTATAATAAATTATTATTTCATCCAGATGCAAACGGATTCATGCGCATCAGCAAGTTATCCGCGCATTCACGCGCACACGGCGGCGGCGGTGATTGTGAACGTGCGCGCATCGGCGTCGACGACGGCAGTCGCGCCGATCGGCATCGTCACCTTGTTCTTGATGTGTCCGATCATGACGCCCGAGATCGCGGGAATCTTCAGGGGTGCGATCCTGTCGAGGAAGAGCTCCTCCACGGTGAATGACGACGGGTATTCCGGATCCACGCGTCGGGGAACGCACTTCGTGAATTTCCCGATGACGAGTCCCGCGAGTTTCTGCAGCTGTCCGGCGACGAGCAGGTGCGTGAGCATCCTGTCCACGCGGTACGGCTCCTCGCCGACTTCCTCGAGGAACAGCACCTTCCCCTTCATGTCGATCTCGAACGGTGTGCCGAGCATCGTTACGATGAGCGAGAGGTTGCCGCCCATGAGCGGACCGCTCCCAGTTCCGCATCCGAGCGAGACGATCGATGTGTCGTCGTTCTCCTGTTCGCCCTGCGGCGGCTGCGCGACGAGCCCGATCGGCTCGGGGGTGAAGATCGCCTTTTTCAGATACTCGTTCGTGTACTCGTTGTACGTGGAAATGGCGACGGGACCGTGGAAGGTGATAAGTCCCGTGCGGTGATAGATCGCGTTGAGCATCGTGGTGATGTCGCTGTAGCCCATGACGACCTTGGGATGCCGCCGGATCAGCTCGTAGTCGAGATATTCGATCATCCTGAGGCATCCCCAGCCGCCGCGGAGCGCGATGATCCCGTGCACGTCGTCGCGGCGGAACATCTCGTTCACGTCCTCGGCCCTGTCCCTGTCCTGTCCCGCAAGGTAGCCGTAACGATCCATGATGTGTGTGGCGAACACCGTCTTGAAACCGAGGGACTCGATCGTCGTGCGCGCTTCGTCGACGTCGGCCTGCTTCTCGACGAACGATGCCGGCGCGATGATGCCGATCGTGTCGCCCGGTTTCAGGGCTTTCGGCCTGATCGTCGGCATGATGGGAAGCGCAGCCTGCGGGGCCTGCGGTGCTTCGGATGCGAACACCGATGCGGGAATGCCAAGCGAGGCGGCGGCGGCCGTCGTCTGTGCGAGAAATGTTCGTCGTTCCATTGTGTGTGTTAGTTGTAATTGTAGGGCGAGCTGTTAGCTCGCCCTGTGAGAATGCAGTACGAACCTCAACCGGGGCGAGCTAACAGCTCGCCCTGCAGTTGTCTTCATTGACATTCGATGTCATGAAG
>JAVBYH010000321.1 GCA_030824175.1 Bacteroidota bacterium
CAGGCTCGGCGCCCAGCTGCCGATGGCGACGCAGTTCTACGATGAGAAGGGATACCTCGTGTCGCTGAAGGATATCGTGACCAAGCCGACGATCTTCAACTTCGTGTATTTCAAATGCCCCGGCATCTGCAGCCCGATCCTCACCGAACTCACGACGATCGTCAACCATCTGGACATGGAGATCGGACGCGACTATCAGATCGTCACGCTCAGCTTCGACGAGACCGAAACACCGGAGCTCGCGGAAGGCAAACGCGAAAATTACATGGCGCTCGTGAACAAGCCCGTGCCGGAGCATGCCTGGAAATTTCTCACCGGAGACAGCGCTTCGATACGCGCGGTGACGAACGCCGCCGGCTTCCTCTTCCAGAGGAACGGGAAGGACTTCATTCATGCCGGCGCGATCATCATCGTCTCACCGGATGGGAAGGTGATGCGCTACCTCTACGGCACGCAGTATCTGCCGTTCGATGTGAAGATGGCGATCGTGGAGGCGAACGAGGGCCGTCCGTCGCCCACGATCAACAAGCTCCTGAAATACTGTTTCAGCTACAATCCCGAAGGACGGACATACGCGTTCAACGTCCGCCTCATCGCGGGCACAGGCACTCTCGTGCTCGCGGCCGCATTCGTCATTTTTCTGCGCTTCAGGCCGCGCAAGCCGACACAACCCGCGGCCTGAACATTCGGCGGGTACAATATTACACAAAGGGAACACATCATGGCGAGAGACAACGGCGCAGCCCCGGAACCCGATTTCTGGCACACGCAGTCGCGGCACAAGGGAATCTGGGCCTGGCTACTAACGACCGATCACAAGCGCATCGGGATCATGTATCTCTATGCGATTGTGTCATTCTTCTGCGTCGGAGCCATCGTCGGCGGCCTCATGCGCCTCGAGCTGATCGCTCCGGGAAAAACCATCATGGAGCCGCAGACGTACAATTCGCTCTTTACGCTGCACGGGATCCTGATGATCTTCCTGTTCGTGATTCCGGCAGTGCCCTCGATCTTCGGGAATTTCTTCCTCCCCATACAGATCGGCGCGAAGGACGTCTTCTTTCCGCGGTTGAACCTGCTCTCCTGGTACCTGTACATGATCGGCGGAACGCTCGCGATCGTCTCGATCTTCCTTCCGGGCGGCCCGTCCGATACCGGGTGGACGTTCTACATCCCGTACAGCATCCGTACGACGACCAATGTCATTCCCGCTTTGACGGCCGCATTCATCCTCGGCTTCTCGTCGATCCTGACCGGATTGAATTTCATCACCACGATTCACCGCATGCGGGCGCCGGGCATGGACTGGTTCAGGATGCCGCTCTTCAGCTGGTCGCTCTATGCGACAGGATGGGTGCAGATCCTCGCGACGCCCATCATCGGCATCACGCTCCTGCTCGTCATCATCGAGCGTCTGTTCAAGGTGGGCATCTTCGATCCGTCGCTGGGCGGGGATCCGGTTCTCTACCAGCATCTGTTCTGGACGTACTCGCATCCCGCGGTCTACATCATCGCGCTCCCCGCGATGGGTATCATCTCCGAGATCATCCCGGTGTTTGCGCGCCGGACCATCTTCGGCTACAAGTTCATCGCCTACTCGAGCCTCGCCATCGCATTCTTCGGCTCGCTCGTCTGGGGGCATCACATGTTCACCGTGGGCATGAGCGATACGGCAATGTTCATCTTCTCGTTCCTCACGTTCCTCGTGTCCATCCCGAGCGCCATCAAGATCTTCAACTGGGTGGCCACCCTGTATAAGGGATCGATCGCCGTCGAGGCGCCGTTGCTCTACGCGCTCGCGTTCATCGCACAGTTCGCCATCGGCGGATTCACCGGACTCATGATCGGCGCGCTGGCGGTGAACATCCATCTGCAGGACACATCCTTCATCGTCGCGCACTTCCATTACGTGATGTTCGGCGGCGCGGGGTTCGGCTTCTTCGGCGCGATGCATTATTGGTTCCCGAAAATGTTCGGCCGCATGTACAACAAGAAATCGGCGATCGTCGCCTGGGCGCACGTCACGATCGGTTTCAATCTGCTCTACATGCCCATGTTCGTCATGGGCTATCTCGGCATGCCGCGCCGGTACTACGATTACCTCCCGGAGTTCGAAATCTACCATGTCGTCTCGACGGTGGGTTCGTGGATCCTCCTGGCGGGTATCGCCATGATGCTTATCACGCTCATCCGCGGCATGCGCTCGGGCGAGAAGGTCGGCATGGATCCGTGGGGCGGTTCGACGCTCGAATGGACGGTGCCGACGCCGCCGCCGGTGGAGAATTTCCACGACATCCCGACGGTGACGACAGGTGCGTACGATTATTCCAAATATGAAATTCACTCACAGGAGGCACAGTGACCGGTCAAACAGACGCTCACGCAGTTCATCTGCACCGGGACGATGTCGGTTCCCGTATGGGCATGTGGTTGTTTCTCTTTACCGAACTGATCCTTTTCGGGGGGCTCTTCATCATTTACGCCGTCTACCGGTACACACATCAGACGGAATTCCATCTCGCAGCGCAGGAATTAAATTCCTCCATCGGGCTGATCAACACGATCATCCTGCTCACCAGCAGTATGACTATGGCGATGTCCATCACCGCGCTGCAGAAAGGGAACAAGCCGCTCTCGATGGCCCTCGTGTCCGCCACCATGCTGCTTGCCGTCGGATTCATGGTGAATAAGTTCTTCGAATGGAGCGCAAAGTTCGCGCACGGCATCTATCCCGGTTCGGCCGACCTCATGAACAAGCCGCAGGGCGAGGTGCTCTACTTCGGGCTGTATTTCGTGATGACCGGCCTCCACGCGCTGCACGTCGTCATCGGACTCACAATCCTCGCGGTGAACCTGTCCTTCATTCACCGGAACAACGTGACCGCATCGAACAGCGTGAAGCTCGAGACGGCAGGCCTCTATTGGCATCTCGTGGACCTGATCTGGATTTTCCTTTTCCCGCTATTTTATTTACTTCATTGAGAAGAACGCATGCAACAGAACAAGGTTGAAAAAGAGCATATCACCGGCTACGGCACGTATGCGTTTATCTGGCTCGGGCTCCTCGCCTTCACCGGTATCACCGTGGTCGCCGCGGGCATCAATCTCGGCGCGTGGACGGTGTTCGTCGCGCTGGGCATCGCCGCCGTCAAGGGGCTCATGGTGATGAACGTGTTCATGCACCTCAAGTTCGA
>JAVBYH010000349.1 GCA_030824175.1 Bacteroidota bacterium
TTGCATGCTCCATTCGGGAATCCATGCGACGATCTCCGGCGTCCTGCTGGCGATGACATATCCGTTCGGCGATGGCAGCGACAGTTCGCCCGCCTCCAGGATGCAGCATCTGCTTCATCTTCCGGTCGCATTCGTCATCCTGCCGGTTTTCGCCCTTGCGAACACGAGTCTCCGCATCGACAGCGGCTGGTCAGCCGCACTCTTCCAGCCGCATTCGATCGGAGTGATCGCGGGCCTCGTCATCGGTAAACCGCTGGGCATCCTGCTCTTCAGTTATGGTGCGGTCAAGGCCGGCCTGTGCGCGCTGCCGCAGCAGGTGGCGTGGAAACAACTCTTCGGGATAGGGATGCTGGGAGGCATCGGGTTCACGATGTCCATTTTCATCGCGCTGCTGGCGTTCACCGACACGCAGACGATCGATCAGGCGAAAGTCGCGATCCTCGTTGCATCGCTGCTCTCGGGTGTGTTCGGTTTTCTCTGGCTGCGCCTGTCCAGTGGCGAATTGTCCAGAGGCGAATGACTGCGGGCTTGACATTCACCGCGCCGCTGACAATATTGGCCGATGGACCACGAGGGACCGGCATGGCATCAGCGCCCCGACATACCGCGCGATACACTCCCGACTGGGTGAGGCAGGGTGTCGTGTATGAAATATACCCGCGGGCATTTTCGCGGGAGGGAACCTTCCGTGCCGTGCAAGAGAGACTGCCTGCGCTGAAGAGACTCGGGGCGACGATCCTTTGGCTTATGCCGATACACGTGATCGGCCGTGCGGGGAGGAAAGGGAGCCTCGGCTGTCCGTATTCCGTGTACGATTATTATTCGGTGAATCCCGAATACGGCACGATCGAGGATGTACGCTCGCTCGTGGCCGACGCGCATCGTCGCGGTATGCACATCATTATGGACCTCGTCGCCGGACATACCTCCCTCGACAGCGTTCTTGTGCGAACACACCCGGAATGGTTCAAGCGGTCGGGGACCGGGGCGCTCCTTCCTCCGCAGGAGGAGTGGACCGACGTCGCTGCGTTGGATTATTCGCAGAAGGGCCTGCGCCGGTACATGATCGCGGTGATGGCGTACTGGGCGGGCACGGTGGGATTCGACGGATTTCGGTGCGACGATGCCGGACGCGTACCGCTCGGTTTCTGGGAAGTGGCTCGCGGAGAACTCGCGAGGCTCAAACCACTCGTGATGATTTCGGAGACCGATACGCATCCGGCACATCACCGATCGGCCTTCGATCTGTCGTATGCAACACCGTTCTATGCGATGCTCTGCGACGCGCTCGCATGCAGAGTTCCCGCATCGGCGCTCCATCGTCCCCTGATCCGGGAGCAACGATCGTACCCGGACGGCTCATTGCTGCTCCGGTTCAGCTCCCATCACGATACGAACACCTGCGACGGTCCGGATTCCGATATGTTCGGGCCGGCCGGCGCCCGCCTTGCCGCGGTGCTCGTGAGCACACTGTCCGGAGTGCCGCTGCTCTTTAACGGTCAGGAATATGGGAGCACGAGACGGCTCTCGTTGTTCGAAAAGACGACGATACGTGGGCCCGGCGCCGGCCCAACGTATTCGTTCTACCGCCGGCTCCTCGCCTTGAGAAAAAAGCATCCGGCGCTTGTGTACGGCGGCTATGTGCCGGTGCACACAAGCAATGATCGGGAGGTGTTCGCCTTCGCGCGCGTACTGCAATCGTCATGTGTCCTGGTCGCATGCAACATTACCGCGAAGCCTCTCGGCGTGCGTCTCTTCATGCCGCCCGACTGCGGGAGTGCGCAGGAGCGCGTACGCCTTTCCGATGCATCGACAGGGAACGTGGTCCGAACGTCTTCTCGCGATCACTGCGTCGTCGATATTGCGCTCCTCGCACGGGGATGGAAAATTTTCACTTCGATTCGGTGATGGGCCGCATTGCCCCATCAGCACAGCATTCACACAGGATGAGAACATGAGAATCACTCTTCGGCTGATCGTCTCGCTCCTCATCGCCGCAGCACTCGTGGCGGGGGTCTTCACGCTGCTCCAGGTGCAGAACGAACGCGACCTGCTTGTGAAGGAGCTGAATGCCCGGGCCAACGTACTCGGCGAGAGCATGCAGGAGGCGGTGAAGGAATACATCCGCACGGATGCCCCAAAAAAAATGAAACGCATGGTCAACCGGTTCGGGAATCGCGTCCGTCTCATCGGGATCGCCGTATACGACAGCCAGGGAGTCTGCCTGGCCTCCAGTCCGTCGCTCGATTCGACGTTCGTCTCTACTCCGAAGAAAGTGTGGGAATCCATAACGCAACAACAGACGATCTCGGAGATCGATCAGGAGAACGGCAAGGCGGCGCACGTCTACGTGATCCCGCTGGAGATCGAGGACCGGGTGATCGGCGCGCTGCTGATGTATCACGATGCGTCGTATATCGACGCCCGGCTTGAGGCGATATGGCGGACGAGCTTCATGCGCCTGCTGGCCCAGATCTTCCTCATCATTGTTACCACCGTGCTCGTTGTGCGATGGAGCATCACCGGTCCGATCGCACAGATCGCACATTGGATGAAGGGACTGCGCACCGGCAAGGTACCGCATCCCTCTGCGTTCCCGCGGGGAGATTTTCTCGGTCCGCTCGCCGCGGAGGTCTCGCTACTTGCGAAGAGTCTCGCGCAGGCGCGCGCTTCCGCGGAGGAAGAGGCGAGGCTGCGCATCGAATCGGAATCGCTCTGGACGTCTCAGCGTTTGAAGGAGCATGTCAAGATAGAGTTGAACGGGAAGCCCCTCTTCGTCGTGTCGAATCGCGAGCCGTACATGCACATGGGAAGCGGGAATGCCATTCAATGCATCGTTCCGGCAGGGGGCCTCGTCACCGCGCTCGATCCGATCCTGCGCGCATGCGGCGGCATCTGGATCGCGCACGGAAGCGGCACGGCCGACCGCGAAACCGTCGACGCGGGCAACCATATCGCCGTGCCGCCGGACGAACCCGCGTACACGCTCCGCAGGGTCTTCATCTCGAAGGAGGAGGAGGAGGGGTACTATTACGGATTCTCGAACGAGGGCATCTGGCCTCTGTGTCACATCACCCACACGCGCCCCGTGTTCGAGATCGGCGACTGGATCCAGTACCAGCATGTCAACCAGACATTCGCCGACACCGTGCTTGAAGAGATCCGCGGCGAGGACGCTC
>JAVBYH010000288.1 GCA_030824175.1 Bacteroidota bacterium
GGCAAGGCAACGGAGCGCCGCAAGCCTCACGTTGAACGACGCATCGCGGTGATAAACGGCAAGCAGCTCTTTTTCATACGAGGCCCCGCCGATCGAAAAGAGCATCGACACGCCGAGCGCGCGGAGCGACGGATCGGCCGAGGCCGCGTGTTTTTTCCAATATCCGGCGTCCTTCGCGCGAAGCACGAGAGCCTCGCCGATATCGTTCACCGCTGCCGCGGCATACCGAAACGTCGGGTCGCCGATGATATGCGACTCGAGGTAGCGACGCGATTTGTGCCATGCGCCCACACGGACGCCGTAATTCAGGAGGCCCAGGTTCTCATTGGCCCACTGGTCCTGAAGCACGTTCACCGAATTGGCCACGGTGGCGACCGTCTTGCCGCGGCCGAAAATGTATTTGGCCGCCACATAGTCATCGGCGGTAAAATTTCCGTTGAAGCATTCGTCGAACATGATGAACCGCGGTTGCGGGCTGATCGCGGCGATGTCCTCGAGGTGGATGTCCAGCTTGTAGTCGGCGACGGAATCGGTGGCCGTGATCGAATCGGCGAACGCGTTTGCGAACCATGACCGTGGTATGTCGTACTGCTTCACGTAATAGTCGAGCGCCTCGTCGACGGATTTTTTCCGCCGCTTCGCCTGCGCCATCTTCCCCCGGACGAATTTTTTCACCGCATCGAGATGCTGATCGGCCGTGAATGGGGTCGGCGAGCCGATGATGTACTGCAGGTCATCCGACCCGTGCGCGTGGAACACGGCGAGGTCGAGCGAAGGAGCCTGCAGCGACGTGAGGAGGTTCGCCTTCATCTCGTCGCTCATGGCGAAATTGTAGCTTTGGATGACGCCGCCGGGCACATAGAGCCGGGGGAACTGTTCCTTCAATGCGTGCGCGGCGTTTTCCCACGCGTTGAGCGACTCTGAATTGTAGCCGTGTCCCGTGAACGTCATCATGTGGTCGAGCCCGACGCGTTCCTCCTTCTGTTTCGCGACGCGCAACAGATACGTCTCGAGGAGGCGGTAGCGTTCGACGCCGGTGCCAGGGGGAAAGATGCGGCCGGAATAGAACTCGCGATCGACGCGCTGGGGAGAATCGGCATCGAGCGAATAATAATTGAGCAGCCGGTTCGTCGAATCCTGCTTGAGGAACGTGCACTTCATATCCAGATCGTCGTACACGCGGTCCGTCGGCACAGAGGACCGGGTCCATGCGGCTTCCTGGTCCAGCTTGAACGCCGTCGTCATGTGCTGGGCGTTGCGGAGCATCGGGATGGGAATATCGCCGATGAACACGACGCCCTCGAGCGCGGGTTTCCTCGAGGCGAGGTCCCGGAGCACAGCGCGGACGTCTTCCGCGTTCTTCCATTCGGCGACCACAAGGTACGACGGCAGCCCGTCCTTCTCGACGCTCGTCCTGTACGCATCGACCGCCTTCCCTGCATTGTCATAGGACGCCTTGTCCACGATCACCGCGAAGGACGTTTTTCCCTTGGTTCTCGGCGCCGATATGTCGGCGGCCTGAACCGTCAGCACTGCGGCACAGAGCACCGCCATCATCAACAATTTCATTGTGTAGCCTTTCCTATGCTTGAACGTTCCACGGACACTGAAAAGAAAGCGGGCGCCGCACACGTGCGCCGCCCGCCCCTTTCGGTTCCGCCTGAGTTATTTCTGCAACAGTAATTTTTTCGTCTGCGTAAAGCTACCCGCGTCGAGACGATAGAAGTACACGCCGCTCGACAGGTCCTTTGCGTTCCATTCGATCGCGTGCGTTCCGGCCGAGAGCTGCTCATTCACAAGCACCGAGGCTTCGCGGCCAAGCACGTCGTAGACCGCAACACGCACGTGCTGCGCGCCGGCGAGCGAAAATCTGATCACCGTGGACGGATTGAACGGATTGGGATAATTCTGCTCGAGCGAGCACGCGGTCGGCACCGACGACGACACGCTCTTCACCGACGTAGCCCCGCTGTTCGCATACACGTTGCCGGAAGCCGTATAGATCCACACTGCGCCCGAGGCGTCGAAGGCGGGTCCGTAGAGCGATTCGGTGGCCGGGATGTCCGTAATACGCGTCCACGTCGCGCCGCCGTCCGTCGTCTTCAGCACGAGTCCCTTGTAGCCGACGACGTACCCGGTCTTCGCATCCTTGAAATTGCCGCCGTAGAATGACGTATCGATGCCGGCGATGCCGTGCGCAACGTACGTCCACGTCTTTCCGAGGTCGGCGCTCTTGTAGATGAATTTGCTGCCGATGAGCCATGTGTTGAGCTCATCGACGATATCGACGGCGTAGATCGTCCCGGTCTTCGCGAGGGACGCGGGATGCCCGGTTACAGTGGAGGTGGCCCATGTGGCGCCGCCGTCCGTGGTGTAGCGGATGATGCCGGAGTTGGCGCCGATGATGCCGCGGTTCGCGTCGAAGAACTGTATTGTTCGCGGCTGCTTCTTCGCCGCCGTGTCGCGCACGGCGACCGTGGAGCCGCCGGTGATCGTCACGAACTGGTCGGCGTCGTAGAGCGACTTCGAGCGGGCCGCGAAGCCCGTGGTCTCGTTCAGGAAATGGAGGGCGCGCGTACCGGACTGCGAGCCGGAGTCCGCCTGCATCACGACAGTCCACGTCTTGCCGCCGTCGCTCGTTTTCTGCAATCCGCCGTACTCCTGGCCCACGTAGCTGACGTTCTCCGAGACGAAGGAGGACGACAGGATGCCGTCGATGGCGAGGATCTCCGCCGACGACGCCGTGTGGTGTGTTCCGATGGGGGCCTGGGCGATCCATGTCTTGCCGCCGTCTGTCGTCTTTTTCACGTACCCGTTGGAGAGGGCCATGAAACCGGTCTTCGCGGAGACAAACGCCATGTTCTGAATGGCGTCCGTGCCGTGCTTCGCCAACGCCGTCCATGTGGCGCCGAAATCATCCGACTTGTAGATCATGCCGAGGCGCGAGACAGCCCAGACCTTGTCCCCGATGCCCGAGATGCCGTAGAGGGCGTTGCCGAACTGGGGTGTGAGCTGCGCCCAGGTGGCGCCGCCGTCGGTCGTCTTCATGATGTTGCCGCCGCGCTGACCGCCGACGATCAAGCCGTTGTTCTTGTCCTTGAAATACGTGTCTTGTCCCGATGCGTACATGCGCGTC
>JAVBYH010000331.1 GCA_030824175.1 Bacteroidota bacterium
TCATCAATGCGATCGCCGACCACTCCAACGGTCCGAGGGATTCTCCCAATGCGGGCATCGACAGCAGCGCTGTGACGGCGGGCGTCAGTCCGAGCAGCGGAAGCGCGCTGCTGATCTGGTTCCGTTCGAGCGACATCATCACAAGAAGGAATGCGAAGGCGCCAAGCGTGCTCTTGCCGAGGATGAGCAGCAGCGTGGCACCGGGCACTGCGGCAACGTCCACCGACAGCGGGACGAGCAGCGAGAACAGGAGTATCACCGCCGAGACGCCGAACGAAAATTCGAGCGCGCCCACGCGGAAGAGAATTTTTTTTTGCAGCACCGCCGCCGCGGCAGACAGGAGCGCGGACGAGAACGCAAAGTACAACCAGGTCATTGGATTCTTTCGCTTGGTGGCGTAGACACAACATCAATCGCACTGCATACGAACAACGAGATACCTCGCTTCGCGCGGAATGTCTTGGCATACGATTCAGACAGCGACTGCCAGCGACAGATACACATTCCTTCCCGGCTCGAGCCGGATGAGTCCGCGCAGCGTGGAGAGATGCGTGCGGTACGCCGCATCGAAGATATTCCGCACACCGGCGCGGACGGACACAGACGCGCTCCCGAGAACGCAGCGTTCGCTCGAAAATCCCGCATCGGCGGTTGCATACCCCGGAGTGCCGGCCTCGCCCGCGGCCGTCAGGCGCTGCGCGGCGGCAAAGCATGAAGCGAGTTCCATCGTGCCCGCATGCGGCACGGCAATCGTCACCGCTGCGCGCCCGTTGAACGGGGCGATCTGCGGCAGATGCGTGTGCGTTCGCGTGTCGTCGCCGCGCACGTACGAGACGGAATACGCCAGGGCCGCCCAGGGCGCGAGCGCGTGTTCGGCGGAGAGTTCGCACCCGTAGAGCCGTGCGCGGCCGATGTTCGCTTTCACGAGCGCCGGACGGGTCTCGAAGACACCCGGGATCTCTGTGACGAGGTCCGCGAGGCTGTTGAGGAACACATCCGTCCGCATGGAGGATCCGACGGCACGGATGCGGAGGCCGGCGTTCACCGATGTGCTCTTCTCCGGACGCAGCGCCGGATCGCCGACCCGCACGATGCTGCCGAGGTCGATGAATTGGAATCGCTCTTCGAGTGACGGCGCGCGGTACGCCGCGGCGGCGAGACACGATGCGCGCACCCATGGCGTGAGCGCGACAGAGGCTCCGGCATTCGCGCTCCACGAGTGGTCGTTCGAGGTGCGCTGTTTCCAGAGGAGCTTCCGCTCCGGCGCCTGCCTGTCGAAGATCGCCAGGGACGTCCATGAGTCGGGGTTGTACGCGTCGTCGTTCGAGACACGGATCACATCGTACCGCGCGCCGAGCGAGACTGTCACGCGCTCCCCTGCGGCGAGCCATTCGTTGTGTGTGTACACTCCCCCGCTGAAATACGACGAAAGCGGGGCGGGCCGTTCGCCGATGACGGTGCCGGTGGCGGCCATTGTTTTTTCGCGCCTGCTGTCCAGATCGCGCCTCCATGCCTCGGCGCCGAGTGTGAGGACCGTCTTCCGCATCGGGGCGAGCTTCGCTTCGACCTGGATGCTTGCGGCGTCATGTATGGCATGGGGGGTCACCGTCACATCGGGAGACTGGATGATCTCGACGTTCCGGCGGATCGACTGACGCGAGCCCCTCACGGTGAGAAGCGGCATGAGCGCCGAGATGTTCGGAAGGACGTACTCGAGCGACAGCATGTCGCGCCGCGCGAGCAGGTAGCGTGCCGATGCGGAAAGGGCGATGGGCGCTCCGCCCGGAATCCCCGTGTCTTCGGCCTGCGTCCGCTGGTATGCGATGAAGAGCGAGTGCGATCCGAACGTCCGCAGACCGAGCGTTCCTGAAAGGGAGAAGTCGGTGTACTGGGAGTTTGGCAGAATGCCGGCGGGCGTCGTCGTGTTACCGGCCGAGCGGTATCCCCCGCTGAGGCGGAGGGCATGGATGGGTCCCGCATGCTCGAGCGAGAGGTGGTGCGCCGTACCGCGGTCGACGCTTGTGATTCCCTCAGTCGCTTCGGCAGAGGCGCGGGGCTCATCGGAGAACGCGGGACGCTTCGTCACCATATGCACAACACCGCCGAGGGCGCCGGAACCGTGGAGAGACGAACCCGGCGACGTGAGAACCTCGACGCGGTCCAGCTCCTGCATGTCGACGAGCGAGAGCGCGCCTGCAATGTCGTTGGCCGTTTCGATGCGCGTATCGTCCACAAGCATAACGATGTTGGAGCGGCTCATGCCGCGGATCGACACGGCCGTCGCCCAGGGACCGTCGCGAACGAGGGAGACTCCCGGTGTTGCGCCGAGGGCGTCGGCCGCCGTAACGGCGGCATGAAGGAGCGTGGAGCGGGCCGTGACGACCGCGTGCGGAAACGGATCGCTTCCGATTGCAGAGGATGTGCGCGTGGAGCGGATGATGACTTCACCCGAGTACAGGAGGACGCCGGGCATGGCGACGACGAACGTTCCGGACGCGGGAAGAGAGACGGAACGCTCGACGTCGGCGTATGCAATGTGACGAATGCAGAGTGTGTATCTTCCCGGCGCGAGGTGTGTGAAATGAAATGCGCCGGCGCTGTCTGTCGATGCGGCTGCACCCGTTTCGGCAAGCTTCACGATCGCATGCTCAACAGCGAGGCCCGTCGCATCATCGACGACGCGGCCGGCAAGCCGATGCGTCTGCGACAATGCGGCTGCGGCGGAGAACAGCCACAGGGTGATAAGGAACAACCAATGGAGACGGATCACGGACACTCCGGTGCATGACAAAGGCGGGTTGACAGCCCTCCCGCACAAAAAAAAACAACAACAAATACAGTACGCCAATGTATGAAAACATTCCCTCGTTCGCAACGCGCGCGAAGCTTCGGCGCGTCCGTCGACGCTATTCGCGTTAACGGAGTATTATATCCGTTTTTCAGCGAAATTTCGCCGCTTTTTAAATTTCGCATGGTGTTTTTGGTTTTATTCTTTTCTATATTTGGCACCAGTGCTGTCCAAAACAAATTTATGTGATATAGAATATGTCCGTAATTGATCGTATTGGACAAGTATTTCCCAGCAGCGAAATCAGCCCCCCGCGTTGCTGCTGTCCAAATTAAAGA
>JAVBYH010000313.1 GCA_030824175.1 Bacteroidota bacterium
CGAGCATCTTCTGCTTCGACAGGCGCTCGCCCGATGCGGAATATCCTGTGCGGAAGAAAGCGGTGCCGGGCGTCTGACTATGCCAGATGAGCGTATGGCCGCGGAATGTGAAGCCCTGCTTCTTCGCCCAGTTGAGCTGCGCGATGAGGTTGCCGTTGAACCGGACGACCGGATGCGTATCGACGGAATCCTTCGCCGCCGCCGCGGCCGCGTTATAGGCAGCAGCGCTCGCCGTGAGGTCGATCGTATACTGCGGCTTCATGTTGTTGCCCGGCGACATCGAATTCATATGATATTTGATGAGGTACCCGCCGTTCTGGTCGACGACGCCTCCCTGCCCCGACACGACCGAATCGGTCGGGAATCCGACGTGCGGATACGACAACAGGCATCCGATGTAAAAATCCCTCTTATACACATCCTTCAGCGCGGGAACATTCGTCTGGATCTGTGCGGACACCTCACCGGAGACGGCAAGAAGCACGAGCGCGAGCGTGAGCGAGCGCAGAGCGGAAATTCGAATTCCGGCGAACCTTCGTCGTTGCATAGTCATGGAACGTACCACCTTTCAGTTGAAGATTGATTGTATCATGGACACACGATCAATATGTGTAGAACTTTACCCGCTGCATATGGAAGCCCGAGCCCGAGAGATCGATATGGCGCCCCTGATGCGTCTGATCGCCGTTCATGCGGCGGACGGGAACCCACGCGCTTTTTCTGAAAGAACCTTCGTCGGCCCGCACGATGCCCGCCATTCGCCCCTTGCCGATCCGCGGTGCGAATGTAATGATCATGCCCGTCCCGGCGAAATAGAACTCGTCGGGGGCAAGCAGTACGATCATCCCGCCAATGCGAGGCACGTCTCCCTCCCTGCGCGCGGCATAGGGCCATGTGTATTCGTGTTTGACCGTAAAGACATAGTCGCCGAGCGCGACCGTGGCGGTTTGTGCCGCGCTGTCGAGGAGCACGCCGGCGAGCGTCCCCTTGGCCTGCCCGTCGAGGATGAGCGGCGTCAGCTCGTGCAGCATGCCGTACGCCTGCGACATCTCGTTGTCTTCGGGGCGCGCCAGCGATTCGATCGAGTACGGGCTGTACCCGATCGCGTTGTGCGCCGCGAATGCGAAGAAGGCGTTGGCTGGACTCTGTGCATTGCTGACCTCGGGAATGAAGAGCGGATTGCCGGAACAGTCGAAGCGGGCAATCCACTCGGCGAACGTTTTCTGATAGATATCGACAGACAGCATGTCGATCGACGGCGCGCCCGCCTTCCAGATGTCGAAGAGGTGGGGCAGCGGTCCCGCACTCGGATACTGTCCCGGCAGCTGGCCGGGTTTGCTCAGCGCCGCATTGACGAACGTCGGCAGCGCATACACGTTCTTTCCCGCCTCGGCGACGACATTCGTGTATTTCGCAAACGACCACGCCATAAAATATTCCTCCGTCTGGACGCCCGGGCCAAACACTTCCTCCCACGTTCCCGCACTCTTCATACCCGAGCGTTCCCACGCCTGCGCCAGTCCGGGCTGCAGCGTCGCCGTGTGCGACCGCAGGTATGCAATGAGTTCCGCCGGTACCTGCGCCGCGTAGGCACGCTCACCCAGCACCGAGTGGTCGCGCGCATCGGGCAGCATGCCGATCTCGTTTTCAACCTGCATCATGAGAACCGTATGGACGGAGGCGTCAACACTCCGGATATGTTTCATGAGCGCGACATAGGCGGTCCGATCCGCGTCGAGAGCGGCGGCGGAAAATGGCGACACGATTTCCTGCGGACTGCCGGCTGCCGAATACGCCCGGGGATACGTCGCCGTGTCCTTCTTCATCCATTCCGGCACGTAAATGGACATGCTGTTCTTCCATGTGCCGAACCAGAGGAAGACGATCTTCATCCGATTCGCCCTGGCTGCTGCGATCATGTCGTCGACAAGCGTGAAGGTGAACCTGCCGCGCTCGGGTTCCATGAGCTCCCAGTACACCGGGACGATCACCGTGTTCAGGTTCATCTTCACGAGAGACGGCCAGACGGACTTCATATACTCCGTGCTCGATCCGTTGGAGTTGTTCAGCTCGCCGCCAAGCATAAGGAAGGGCTTGCCGTCGACAACAAGCTGCGTGGCCGCGCCCCGCACCTCGAGCCGCGGCATGCCCGGCGTGCGCGACACCTGCGCTGCGGCATGCTCAACCCCAAATGGTACTGTAAGGATACTCACACCGATGGCGGCGAGAACGGATGCGCGGAACATTCGGAGGTTCAGTTTCATAAATGACGATCCCTTAAAAAGATTGCAGTTTCAACGGACGGGCGCATACGCACCGATCCATGGTGTTCCTTTCGCCGGTGTGCCGAGCAATCGCGCTACGTCCGGCGGCAGGCTCCGGCCCGATGCCGCTCCGGTGAAGGTCGGAGCAGTCTCGACGTTGCCGAGCTCCACCCCCCTGAATAACGGACCGCGATAACCGGATGCGTACATGCGGCTGTGCTGCACGATACCGGGATAGAGGTGCGCCAGACCGTCCATCGCGTCGATGCCGACCTGACATGCCTGATTGGGTGCAGGGCTCCAGAGGATGGCGGGGTACGCCGGCTTCCGGACCTGCCGCACGAACTGATTGTAGTCGAACTCCGCCAGCTGCGGTCCGGGCACGCGCTCACAGATGGCGGGCGGCTGCCACACGAACATGAGCGGCCTCGCGAACTGCGCGGTGCCGGCAAACAGATTGTTGACGAAGATGTGTCCGTCGCGCTTGTCGACATCGGGCGCCGTGCTCGAGTGCCAGCCGAAATGGTCGGTCGCAGGGACGCGCGCATCGCGGCCGACCGCCGCGATGCTGTTCACAAACGTGTTCTGATAGACGCGCACATTCGCGCTGTTGAGGATCATGATGCCGTGGTCGCAATTCACGAACACATTGCCTGCACAGATCGCACCCGTCGAGATCTCGAAGAAGAAGCCGTTGTCGCTCGGCCAGAGATTGATCGTCTGGATGGCTCCGGCCGTGCTGCCGACGCCTTCGATCCAGTTGTTCGTGAAGACGCCGTCGACGTTGCCGACGTCGTACCAGATGCCGTTGGAATTCGGAAGGTCGATGACGAGATTGTCGT
>JAVBYH010000043.1 GCA_030824175.1 Bacteroidota bacterium
TATCCGCCGTAGGCGAGGGCGCCGACAAGCAGCAGGATGCCCGAGTACAGCGCGATCTCCTGCCACGAGAGCGGCACCGAGAGCGGCTGCTTCAGGTCCTTGATCGCGATCGTCGTATCGACGGCGATGCCGCGTATCTCCACGGGAATGGGATTCGACTGGGCTGTGCGGACCGTCGTGTCTCCGGGCGTGCGGTACGAAACGGCGATCGGCGGAATTGCGGACCAACCGGCCTCGTAGCGGCTCACGACGAGCGCGCGTGCTTCGGTGACGACACCGTTCTCCTCTTCCGTTTTCACCGTATCCATGCGGACGATCTCGAACGGACCGACGCTGTCGCGAAGCGCCTGCCACGTGATTTGCACAGACGACGGATGCTTCGCCTGGACGGTGAGGTGTATCCAGTCGCCGAGTCCGACATTCGTCGAATCGACTGTCGCCGTCACATTCACGTCCTGCGCCTGCGCCGGAACGGCGAGGCCGAAGCAGACGAGCGCGGCCGCGAGCAATATAATAGAGTATCGAAAGCGTGAAATCTGAGTCATGAACGCTATACCAGTCTCTGTTCCCGTAATTTGAAGAAATCGACAAGCGGTTTGATGTACGGCTGGTCGATGCGAATCGTGATGCGGTCGACTTTTGCGGTGAGGAACGACCGCTTCAATCTGTCTTCGTGCTTCTGCCAGTAGTCGGAGAGAGCGTGGCGGACGAACATATTGTCCGTGTCGATCCAGCGCTCGGCGCCGCTTTCGGCATCGCGCATCTTGATCAGCCCGACCTTCGGCAGTTCACGTTCGCGCGGATCGTGCATCGTGACGGCGATGAGGTCGTGCCGCTTGCTCACGATGCGGAGCGCGTTATCGTAGCCCGAGTCGATGAAGTCCGAGAGCAGGAACGTGATCGCGCGCTTCTTGATAACGTTGTTGATGTACTGCAGCGCGCCCTGAATGTCCGTGCCGCTGCCGACGGGCTCGAACGAGAGCAGTTCGCGCACGATGCGGAGAATATGCGACTTTCCCTTTTTCGGGGGGATGAATTTCTCGATCCTGTCCGTGAAGAGCACGAGCCCGACCTTGTCGTTGTTGCGTATGGCCGAGAAAGCCAGCACCGCGCAGAGCTCGGTGGCGATGTCGTTCTTCATGGCAGTGAGCGAGCCGAACTGCTCTGAGCGGCTCATATCCACCGCCAGCATCACGGTAAGCTCGCGTTCCTCCTCGAAGATCTTCACGAAGGGCTTGTCGTAGCGGGCGGACACGTTCCAGTCGATCGAGCGGATGTCGTCGCCGTACTGGTACTCGCGCACCTCCGAGAATTCCATACCGCGCCCCTTGAACACCGAATGGTATTCGCCGGAGAACACATGGTTCACCATGCCGCGCGTCTTGATCTCGACCTGGCGGACCTTCTTCAATAATTCCTGTGTCGTCAGTGCCATGCGATTACGGAACTTCCAGTTTATTTAAAATTTCCTGCACGATGGTCTCGGACGTCACTTCCTCGGCTTCCGCCTCGTAGGTGACCCCGATGCGGTGGCGCATCACGTCCATGCTGATGGCGCGGACGTCTTCCGGAATGACGTAGCCGCGGCGCTTCACGAACGCGTATGCCTTCGCGCCGAGCGCGAGATTGATCGACGCGCGCGGGGAGGCCCCGTAATGGATGAGCTGCGTGAGCCCGTCGAGGCCGTAGAGCTTCGGCGTGCGCGTCGCGAACACGATGTCCAGAATGTACCGCTCGATCTTCTCGTCCATGTACACTTCGTGCACCGCATCGCGGGCCTTCAGAATATCCTTCGCATGGACGACGGAGGTGACCGTGGGCTGTTCGCGCGCCACGTTCTGTCGCATGATCAGGAGTTCTTCTTCCTTCAAGGGGTAGTCGATCTTCACCTTGAGCATGAACCGGTCGACCTGCGCTTCGGGAAGCGGGTAGGTGCCTTCCTGCTCGATCGGGTTCTGCGTGGCGAGTACGAGAAACGGATCGTCCAACTTATACGTCTCTTCGCCGAGGGTCACCTGGCGTTCCTGCATCGCCTCGAGCAGCGCGCTCTGCACCTTTGCGGGGGAGCGGTTGATTTCGTCCGCAAGGATGAAATTCGCGAAGATGGGCCCCTTCTTCGTCTGGAACTTGGCCTCCTTCTGATTGTAGATCAGGGTGCCGATAAGGTCGGCCGGCAGCAGGTCCGGGGTGAACTGGATGCGCTGGAACTTCGCGTCGATGGCGCTGGCGAGCGTCTTCACCGCAAGGGTCTTGGCCAGACCGGGAACGCCTTCGAGAAGGATGTGTCCGTTTGCAAGAAGGCCGATCATCAGGCGCTCGGTCATGTACTTCTGGCCGATGATGACCTTATTGATTTCCATCATCAACAGATCGACGAACGCGCTTTCGCGCTGGATTTTTTCGTTGATGGCTTTAATATCGTACTGCATTACTCCTCCGAAGAATGATAAGCAAGAGGTACATAAAAACGGATCATTCCGATCCGTTTTCCCAGAACAACTGATGTTATAGACGCTAATAATTTAAAAATGTTCCGTCAAAAAGCAAAGGCGATGCCCCGTGGGAAGCTAAATGCGCCCCCCCCACTACCGAATGAGCGGAAAATTTTGTATCATTTTACTATCATAACCCCAATGTATCATGCTTTCATAAAGGAAGGATCGAATGAAAAAATTACTCGTGCTTATCGGCCTGGTGTTCCTCGTCGGCTGCGGATCGAAAAAAGTGGACACGGCTCAGCTCGCCAAGGGGAACGATCTTATTGCAGCGGGCAAATTTGAAGAGGGAATCACCGCACTGGATGAGCTGGCAAAGCAGTCGCCGGAAGATCCCGCCCTGAAGCAGGCACGGATCGCGGCACACCTGAAGACCGCCACGTACTACATGACCGACGAAAATGTTGACCGTAAAATAAAGTACCGAACCGCCCTGAAACACTACCGCGTGGTGCTTGCCCTCGACGCCTCGAACACCGAGGCAAAGGAGGCGGCCGATCAGATCATAGCGATCTACAATCAGATGGGACGACCGGTACCGACGGAATAAGCGCATCGTGATGCCAAGGACGGGCGGCCCTAGCTGGGCCGCCTGCGT
>JAVBYH010000042.1 GCA_030824175.1 Bacteroidota bacterium
AGGCCGTTCGTCCGGCCGTCGTTACGACGAAGATCGTCAACAGCATCGAGAGGATCGAGGCCGCGCCCGCACAGTTTGGTCTCGACCAGAATTATCCGAACCCGTTCAATCCTTCGACGAGAATTCAATTCAGTCTCGCCGCAAGCGCCAGGGCGGAGCTGACGGTCTTCGACATAACCGGGCGCGAGGTCGCGGTGCTCGTGAACGAGGAGATGCCCGCGGGCAGGTACTCGATCGTCTGGAACGCACGCGGTGCGGCATCGGGCATCTATTTCTACCGCCTGAGGGCGGGCGACTATGTCCGGACACGAAAACTCATTCTATTAAAATAAGCTCCGGGCAATCGATGAAGCGGTGTGCAGTGTTTTTCGTTCTCACTCTTGCGTGCGCGCTCCCTGAGCGCGCACGCGCGCAGGCGCCGCTGCCGTCGGACTTTCCGGCGATCACGGTGACGACGTTCAACGATCCCGCGCCCGGCGAACTGTTCCTGGCTCCGTTCATCGGCGCGGGTGCTGCTGTGTCGAATGCAAACTATCTGATCGTCCTCGACAACGCCGGCTCGCCGCTCGCGTATAAACGGATCGGGCTCGGCATTACGACGTTTCCGTACATGTTCAAGGCGGAACCGAACGGACGCTATTCGTATATTGAACGGACGCCGACGTCGACATCAGTAAAAATTCTCGACACTGCGTTCACCGTCGTCGATACGTATCCCGCCGGCACTCCCGCCGCTGCGAGTCACGCCGATTTTCAACTCCTTCCCAACGGACACGCCCTCGTCCTCTATTTCGATAAAAAGACCATCGACATGAGCCGGATCGTCCGCGGAGGGCACCCCGCCGCCAGCGTCCAGGGTACGCTCGTCCGCGAGTACGACGTGCTGAAGAACGTTGTGTTCGAATGGAGCAGCTTCGATTACCAGGCGATCACGGACACGTACGAAGACACGCTCGCTGCGGCGATCGACTACTCCCACGCGAACAATGTCGCTTTGGATTCGGACGGCAACATTCTGCTCTCGAACAGGCATCTGTCCGAGATCACGAAGATCGACAGGAGCACGGGTGCGATCATCTGGCGCCTCGGAGGGAAGCGAAATGAATTCACGTTTCTCGGCGAGCATCAGGAGAATGCTCCCCTGTATTTTTCCTATCAGCACGATGTGGAACGGCTGCCGAACGGGAACATCACATTTTTCGACAACGGAAATCAGCGGAGCCTGAAATACTCGCGAGCCGTCGAATACAAGCTGGATGAAATGAACAAGACGGCGACGCTTGTGTGGGAATACAGACACACGCCGGATATCTACGCGTCCGCGCAGGGAAGCGTCCAGCGGTTGGCGAACGGGAATACGCTTATCGGCTGGGGCGATGCGGGAGTGCAGGGTCGCCCGGCACTCACGGAGGTCCGGCCCGACAACACGGTTGCCTTCGAGCTCACCCTTCCGCCGGGGAACCGGAGCATGCAGGTGTACAGGCTCCCGTGGAGAACGGGCAAGGAGACGGCGTCGTTCACGCGCTACGAGCTGCTTGAAGGCAACACGTATTCCTTTAATGGGGCGGGGGCGGCGGCCCGCACAGGCGTGGCGATCCGGTTCAACACGCTCGCGCCGTTTTTTTACAACAGCGCTACGGTCGCGAAATATGCCGAGGCTCCCATGATGCCGATGTTCGAGGGCCGGACGCCCTGGGTTGCGCCGCATCGGGTCGTCATGGCGCAGATGGGTATGGTCACGATCAACGCGGATCTCGTGTTCGACGCCGCGCAATTCGCGGGAATACCGGATCCGAATCGTGTCCGTGTGTTCCAGCGCGATACCGCGGGGCGGGGATATTTTTCCGCGCTCCCGACATCGTATAACTCCGTGAAACATGAGATCACCGCAACCTCGACGAAGTTCGGCGAATTTATTTTCTGCCGGGATGATGAGGATTCCCTTGCTCTTTCCCCGCTTCCCGTGCTGCCGGCGGACGGCGACAGTGTGAACCAGCGCCTCCCGGTGACCGTCCGATGGAATCCGCGAGGCTTCGTGACGGGATATCACCTGCAGGCGGCGGGGGACCCGCTCTTTCACCTCCTCCTCGTCGACGATTCGCTCCTGACCGAAGCCGCCTCGACGCTCAGGAACGTGCAGCCCGGATCGACGTACTACTGGAGAGTGAGGGCCAAAAATTTTTCACGGTGGAGTGTCTGGTCCGAGGTGAAGGTGTTTTCCGCTGCGCCGCCGTACATCTCCGTGTCCGCGCCGGCAGGAGGGGACGCCCTGCTGCGGGGGTATCAATCGTTCATTCGGTGGACGAGCAACGTCACCGACAGGGTGAGGATCGACCTGTTCAGGGGGACGACCCGCTCTCTCACGATCAGGGATTCGGTCTTGAATGTCGGCGCATACGCATGGCCGGTTCCGGCAGCGATCGCGACGGACACAACGTACCGCGTACGTGTGACAAGCGTCGCGGACAGCACGGTGGCCGGCATGACGCCGCGCTTCTTCACGATTGCAGCGAGCGCTGTCGGCATCGCACACGATCCGTCCGGACTGGCTGCCGACTTCGGGCTCGATCAGAATTTTCCGAACCCGTTCAATCCAGTCACGACGATACGCTTCCGGATTCCCGCGCGGTCACGCGTCACGCTGAAGGTGTATACGCTCCTTGGCAGCGAGGCGGCGACGCTCGCGGACGCCGTGATGGAGCCGGGAGAGCGCTCCATACTGTTCGATGCGAGCGGCATGGCGAGCGGGGCGTACTTCTACGAATTGAAGGCGGGGCGCTACGCCAGAACGATGAAATTCGTCGTCCTCAAATGAGAACGCGGGCGATCCGGATCGCTGCGTTCCTCGTGCTCAGCTCGCGCATCGGGCTCGGCGTCCAGTTTTCGGACACGCACGGCGCGGCCGATTCTATTCCCGCGGATCTTCCCCTTCCCACAGTCACCGTCTTGAAAACGACCGGCGACGGATACATCTTCGCAGCGGTGCCGTACTGGGGGCAGGGCAGCTCGTATCTCGCCCTGTACGACAACGCCGGCAGGCCCGTCAGGTACAAGAAAGTCTCCTCCACCTG